>JBAXND010000008.1 GCA_037133915.1 Bacteroidota bacterium | reverse complement strand
GCGAAGTGCCCGAACCGCCTGTTGCGCCTGATAATGCGAAGGTCAGTGTTTTGATGCCGCAATTGTCTGCCGCTGTAGCATCCCACGATGTACCGGTGTGAGTGTATGTGCAATTCGCACCAGCACTTACATTCTGTGTTCCGCTTACAGCGCATATTATAACAGGATTTGTATTATCATTTACCTGTACATTAAAACTGCAATTGACCGAATTATTGGCAGAATCAGCGGCTGTCCATGTTACTGTTGTAATGCCTTTATTGAAGGTGATATTATTGAGCGAAGTGCCCGAACCGCCTGTTGCGCCTGATAATGCGAAGGTCAGTGTTTTGATGCCGCAATTGTCTGCCGCTGTAGCATCCCACGATGTACCGGTGTGAGTGTATGTGCAATTCGCACCAGCACTTACATTCTGTGTTCCGCTTACAGCGCATATTATAACAGGATTTGTATTATCATTTACCTGTACATTAAAACTGCAATTGACCGAATTATTGGCAGAATCAACGGCTGTCCATGTTACTGTTGTAGTGCCTTTGTTGAAGGTGATATTATTGAGCGAAGTTCCCAAACCGCCTGTTGCGCCTGATAATGCGAAAGTCAGTGTTTTGATGCCGCAATTGTCTGTCGCAGTAGCATCCCACGATGTGCCGGTGTGAGTGTATGTGCAATTCGCACCAGCACTTACATTCTGTGTTCCGCTTACAGCGCATATTATAACAGGATTTGTATTATCATTTACCTGTACATTAAAACTGCAATTGACCGAATTATTGGCAGAATCAACGGCTATCCATGTAACTGTTGTAGTGCCTTTATTGAAAGCTATATTATTGAGCGAAGTGCCCGAACCGCCTGTTGCGCCTGATAATGCGAAGGTCAGTGTTTTGATGCCGCAATTGTCGGTCGCTGTGGCATCCCACGATGTGCCGGTGTGAGTGTATGTGCAATTCGCACCAGCACTTACATTCTGTGTTTCGCTTACAGCGCATGTAATAGAAGGAGCAGTATTGTCATTTACCTGAACATTAAAACTGCAAGATGAAGAATTGCCTGAGAGGTCAGTTACAGTCCATGTTACAGTCGTAATTCCGTTGTTGAAGACCACGCCGGTTAACGATGACAATCCGTTTCCAATTGTGACGCCTGTTAAAGAATAAGTAATACTAACGCCCCCGCAATTATCATTATAATTCAGCGGATCAAATTCAGCGCCAACAGCTGTATAGGTGCATACTCCAACATTATTATTTCGCTGCTGATTTACAGGACAATTAATATACGGTGGTATATGGTCCAGTATAACCGTCATTATTCTATCATTATTGTTAACTAAGTATGTATCTGGCGTAGAGCTTCCGACTGAAGCCACATTCATAACCTCATCGCACTGATTCGTGCTCAAAGTCCCTCTGATAAAAATTGTATCACTTTCATTTACGCCCAGAATTCCAACATTGAATGAGCCTTGCCAGGCAGACCAGGGACCGGCAGAATCGGCAGCATATTCAGGTGAAGGAAATGCTGTGACATTATCAACAATAACCACATTAAAAGCGGTTCCCGGGCCATTATTTGTTGCAATAATTGAATACGTCAGAAGTTGCCCTGCAGCGGCAGTATCAGGGATAGCGGTTTTGATCACACTCATATCAGCCTGCCCTCCGCATAAAAGATAAATAGTAGCATTTGCACAAAGCGAAGGCACACCATTATCACATAATTTATAGGTTACATAATCGGGACCGGAAAAATTAGCCGGAGGAACATAGGTGCAGGTACCGTCCGCAAAAAACTGCATTGTACCACCTGCAGCAGTAGCAATCAGACTACCGGCAGCAGTATGAGGCCCACCCGGTAAAATTTTTACGCCATTCAGCGAAAGAGAATCCCCATCGGTATCATTATCATTTGCATAATAATCAATCAAAATCTGAGAATTTACAGGAATAAAACTAAAATCATCACCTGCAAAAGGGGCATTATTGGCCGAACCGTTTGTGTCCGGAATAACGTCAAAGCTCAGGATTGCCGAGCTGCATGCTGCAGGAATATCAGCATCACAAATGGTATATGTAAAAACGACTTCACCATGAAAATCATTGATTGGCGTAAATGTAAAAGTTCCATTGGGATTCAGCAACAGCGTTCCTGCGCCGGTGGTCGGATTGCCTGCCGAAGTCACGCCTCCCGAAATAACAGGTGTACTAAGCAAACCGGCAACCGGCAGGGTTCCGGGAATTCCGTCATGATCAACCATAAGTGAAGTTACCCCGAAATACTGTCCCTGAGGGTCCCCATCATTAATAAGAATATTCCCGATTACAGCTGCTCCATAGGAAACATATTCATCATTACTGGCGATTACGCTGTTCGACTGCTGCGGTAAAGGATTAACTGTTATTTGCAATACACCCTGATCAGTCACATTATAGAGGTAATCATGGTGAATCTGATACGGGATAGTCGTCTGACCGACAAAGGATGTTGCCGGATCAAAGCTGTAAGACCCATCATTGCTTATTGATAAAACACCGGCAAGGGTAATTCCGTCTATAGCGTAAACATTAAGATTCCCAGTCGTATGAAGGTTCCCGATGCTGTCAAAAAACCCATCAAAAACTACAGACAAGTTTTCAAAAGGATCGAAATCATTCGTCATCACCTGACCGGTGCAATTCACGTCCTGCCAGGTACTGTTCTGGTCATTCACTGCTTCAACCAAAGGCGGTGTATTCACATCGACTCTCACAATCGCCGTATCCGACAAGGTGGGCGCTAAAGAACACGTTGCAGGATTGATAACAAGATCATAAATGCGGTAAACTAACCAGTCGATTCCAAAAAAACCGGGATTCGGTTTGTATCTGATACTGCCATTCATCAGCACACTTGCAGTGCCGTGGACCGGTTGAATTGTTACTGCCGGATTTGTTAAACTCTGCCCATCAGGATCAAAATCATTATCCAGCACGCTGAAATAATCAGTCTGGTCCATATTCATGTCCTCCAAATCAGCGTTTGCAACCGGCACATTATTCGAAGGATTTACAACATTGATGGTAAGCGTAGCCGTTGAAAGACTTGTCATAGGAGGCGTTCCGTTATCGGTTACACTGTATGTAACTGTTACGGTTCCAAGAAATCCGGTAACCGGATCAAAAGTAATAGTACCATCATGGTTGTTAATCAATGTTCCGGCGCCTGAAGGTACAGGACCGGAAACTAAGCCGATACTTAGCACACCGCCTTCGGGGTCACTATCGTTATCGGTAAGATTCACAGTACTGGGATCACAAGGTAATATCGTCACCGTTTCAGAAACGGCCATTGGTCTTTGATTCGCAACAGTTATTATAACTTTTGCCGTATCACAAAGGTTACCCTGAACGCAGACATTAGGATCTGCCGGTTCGCACAAATTATAGATTAATGTGTCTTTACCCGTAAAGCCCCAGTACGGAGTATATATAATATTATTTCCTGAAACAGATGCGGAGCCATGGTTTGGAGGTGAATTTATTGAAGTGAACCATGGATTAGGACCATCAGGGTTCGCATCGTTACTTTGAACATCGATTACGTTATTAACGGAATTGGATAATACCGAAGGAAGATCCTGATTTGCCGAAGGTGGTGAGTTCCGCACTGTAACATTAACCTCAGCAGTATCTTTCAAATTTCCCGCGCCATTATCCTGCACAATGTATTTAAACTTACTGCTTCCCGTAAAGGCAGCATTCGCTGTAAAAACTATATTAAATCCAGAAATTACAGCAGTTCCCTGAGCTGAGGGAGGTGGATTTGCTATACTAACCAGGCTCAGAACATTGCCATCGGGGTCCCTGTCGTTATTCAGAACAGGAACAACCCTGATATTACCTGACAACACCGTAGCAGTATCAGAGTTGGCCATTGGCGCACGGTTTGGCGTAGCAGTGCACGGCAATGATGTAAAATATGTTACGGTGAGTTTTGGTCGGTTTCCTGACGTCGTATTTTCAGAAGTGCCAAAAGTCAAATCCTCAGATGAGCCACCTGCCTCTACTTGTTGAACCAGTAGCCCATAGTTTGGGAAGGTGCCGTTCACCCAGCCTTGCACTAAAGGTACAATTGAAAAATCTTTATATCCATTTACATTTTGAATCAAGGTGGTCGCTTCGGGAGCAGCAACAAATGTTCCCCCGGCTGTCGGTGCCCATGGCGTTGCATTAGAACGGTTACTCCATGTAACTCCTCCGGTACTGGCGGCGCCAGTTTCACTTCCTTCCGTCCAACTTTCGGTTACACGATGAACTCCAAATGTCAGAGCACTCAGACCCGCCGTCCTGTTGATTGAAAAGACCGCCGACTGTATCATTGCATCAGCAGGTATAGAAGATAATGTTGTAAACTGAAACAGGCCTCGCTCGCTTTCAGCTGCAAATGCAAGTTTCCCAATTTTAATCGTTGTACTTCCGCCGTAATTAAACATTTGCCGTGTCGAGAACTGATCTGCCATCGCATCTCTCACTGTAACATCTGCTGCTGCCGCATTTACAAATGTGGTTGTAATTGGAGAACCCCAACCGTAGGGTTTGTAATTGCCCGCTGTACATTCGTCATTTTTTATCCGCAGTATTACCCGCGCAGTATCGCAAAGTCCCTGCGAGTTGCAAATCTGATATATAAACAGGTCTGATGCATCGCCCGGTGCAGAAGGATAGTCTGCATTATTAACATAACTTATCGTATTGTCAATATTCAAACTTATCATGCCATGTGACGGTAGAGAAATAATGCTCATTGTCAAGGCTAGATTTCCCGGGTTCACATCATTTGCAAGCACATTGATTTTTGAAGGAATATCTTCATAGACTGTAAGAATATCTGTATTGGCAAAAGGTATAGCGGTGACACAACTGTAGTCATCAAGAGCAGCCGCATCAATCCTTACGTTAGCCGACCCTGCTGTGCGAACAATTTTAAGATAGCGTATTCCGCCTGACGGAAAAGCAAATCGCTGAACGGTAACAGGATTGACGAGACTGGTTGAAGCACTCGACAGTATGCTCCATGGCCCGGTATTGGATGCCGTAGCATATTGCACCTGAATCGTAACAGGACTTCCCGCCGTTTCGCTGGCAAAAAAAACAGCTACTGAATCATACGCTGATTTGATACTTCCAAAATCCATTACAAGTTCATCAAGAGAATTATTTATCAACGCATACGTTGCGGCATCCGTTTGCAGGTAATTTGAGTGTCCTTGTGCACCGGAAGCGCCGGTAATGCTGACTGAGCCAGTACTGGCATCTTTAACGGTATCATCCGTTACAATACTGAACAGTGAACCCGGGAAGCAGCCATTCACATCAGGACTGCCAACACCTACTGTAATTACAGCCGAACTGCACATATTGACAGGATAAGTGGTATCGCAAACAGTATAGGTAGCCCACGCTGTGCCGAAAAAATTAGTTGACGGATAAAATGTCACTGTTGTTCCGTTGGTGGTCCATGTGCCATTTGAACCATTTACAGCACTCACATGCAAAGGGTCTCCATCGGGGTCTGTATCATTATCCAACACCGGAACAACGACAAACGACCCGGGTTGGGCGCATTTCCCAACGATACTTGCATTGTCCGGATTGGGTACAGGCGCTCTGTCGCGCGGCAAGACGGTATAAGACGGCGAAGCAATAAATGATTCTCGACCGCAAATATCTCGGGCTTTAACCGACAATACTATCGGACAATCGGACGTAACAATCGGAGGATAATATACTGGACAGGCAGATGTTGATGTTTTCACGTTTGTATCTGTTGCGCTGAAGCTGCCACTGCTTACCGTCCACAGGTATGTGAAAGGCGCTGCCCCAACCGGTGAAGTTATCGTTGCCGTAAGCCGATAAGCTGCCGGAGGACTTGTAAATGATGCTGGAAGGACGGCGGTGTCGCCGGGAGCTTTAACCCAATTTATGGATACTACAAACGGTATCTTATCAAAAGTCTGAAGCAAGCAGAAATCGAAAAAAGCGCGTTGAGCTGCAACTGATCCGGTGGCGCCATTGTTTATATCATGTCCTCCTTCGTACATGACCAGACCTTTTGAATTATCGCCATATGCGCGGCCATAAACAATTACGGCTGCCGCATTCGAAAGATTGGGATTGAGAACAGGTACGTCTGCCTGACTTGGATCGTAGGCTAAAATTTTGGTTGTAGGACGCCAGACACTTGCAGACTGCGGGATAAATATTTGCTCCGAGCCATTCAATTGAGCATTATCGGTACTTCCGATATACTGGGCACATGGATCCGAAAACAGACAATGAGTATACGGAACAGAACCATTTGATTGCGAACCAAATGGGATAAGACCATTTGTGGTCAGAAAATTAGTTCTTATATAGTTAGGATTGGAAGAAGGAAGTCCATTTGTAAGATTTTCGAGTACACTGGTTGCATGACATCCCAGCCAAATAGAACCTTTTGAGTTCGTATTCCAATAATACAAATTGCTGTGTACTGCCCATGTAGGGTCAGCATGCGGCATTACGTAAAGATCATTACAATTATTAAGCTGTGCCGGGGTTTTCCAGTTAAAGGCATTTGGGAAGGCTGTATTTGTTATGCCTGCATTGGCCAAAAATTCCTCAGCAATGTCACCATTCTGTGCGTCAAGAGTCCATGTCGGGACTGCCGTTAGGATATACGTGCTGTTAACCTGAAATGTGCTTGTGGTATATGCGCCAACCACACCTGATGCCATCCAACTTGAGATTTTTGCACTCACTGCAACGGATATATATTCTTTCAGAATAATGAAACTGCCGCCTTTGTAGGCTACGCCGTTGTAAATAAAATCGGTTCCGTCTTTTGGTTTACCCTGTCCAATAACACGGATAACCGGGACTGAATGATTTCTAATAAGATCATAAATCAATCCATAAGGTTTAAGCCCGTTTGCAATGGTCTGAGGGTTGGTTGCCCCCATATTTATAAGAAACGATCCCGGCTTAACTGTTATCAGCTGGGCTGAAGCCTTCTGGCTAAACAAGGCATACCCAAGCATCAAGCCAAAAACTATAAGGCATTTTTTTATCATGATTCAACAATTAGAAACTGTTTAGATTTTATTTGATTAGTATTTTGCTGAACACTGTTTTGTCACTGCTGATAGTTCTCACCAAATAGTATCCGGCAGGCATATTTGATATATCAACATCAACGAGCCTGTTATCAATGACTTCATTTAAGATAATCTGACCAAGAGGGTTTGTTATAATAAAAGACAGATCATCCACATCAAACATTATCGAGAACTTTCCGTTACTCGGATTTGGAAAAATGCAGGTGTTATTTTTACTGCATTCTGCCGAAACAGGATTGGAATATTTGTATTGTCCATTATAATCGGTTTGTTTCAGCCGGTAGTAGGAAATTCCATCTTTCGGATTTTCATCAGTTGCATTATACTTCCGGAGCTCGGCGCTATTCCCTGCCCCCTTTACATTTTCTAAAAACTCCCATGTAAATGCATTATAACTTCGTTCAATTGTAAAAAAATCATTGTCTGTTTCGGTAGCGGTACTCCACTCAATATTCACGCTTTGATTATCGCAATAGGCAGTAAATGAAAGCAAGTCAACAGGCAATGGGTTGAGATTCGACGATTTTGAGCCAAACGTAAAAGGACTGTACGAATTCACTTTTGACACCGTAGAAATAGAGCCGGCCTGATTAGAGCCACCACAGCAACCGCTTGTAGTTATCGCATCATTATTGTTTTCCCAGGCTGTACCATTCCAATGGGCAATTCGCAAGTCGCCGGTAGAGCAATTATATATCCCGCTTCTGATGGCATCCTCCCAGCATAAAGTCACTTTCACTTCTCCTGCACCTGTTCGGTCGAGCGTCCAGTATTCCACAGTGCTGACATGATTAAGTGCTCCGATTGTTGATACAGAACTTGTGTTGGTATATGCCGTGGAATGGTACTGAGCAGTAAACGTTGCAATATCGGTAGGTGTATCTATTTTGAGACGTGCCCACTTTGAATTATTGCCAATCGGAAATTCAAATGCCGGTGAACTTACGCCTCCGGTTTTGTGCACAGGACCATCAACAAAACTTGTTGCCGTACCTCCATTTGAAGTTGCAGCAGTTCCAAATGTAAGCGAGCCTGTACTTGTACAGTTAACTATTCCGTGAATGAAAGCAGCAGAATTAGTAACTTCCAAACCATCGGATATATGGATAACCGGCGCTGTTGAAGAACTGTTATTAAAAGTGACATTATAAAACCTGCCTCCTCCGGTTAAAATATTTTGAGCAGCAATGCCATTAAAACAAACATTACCGCTATTATGGGAAAATGTACCGCTGTTTGAAAAATCGCCTCCAATATACAGAGTACCGGATGTTGCAATAAGCTCACCTTCGCTGATGGTGATATTCTTAAACGACACATTATGGCTGCCGAAACAAAGCGCTCCGCCCCCTGCTTTCGTCAGATTATAGTCAGCTCCTTCAATTACGCCACCGATAATAATCGATTTTGATAAAACAGTTATCCGGCAATTTGCGTTCAACACTACGTTACCATTACCAAGGTTGAGATTATTGCTTTGCCCGCAGGTGAAGTCGCCATTCCACACTTGAGGGTAGTTTACAGTAGTAACTGAACCACCAGATGTATTGTCAATAGTGCCTCCATATATAGAGAGCATGCCCGATATACTTCCCAGTGCCCGTGAGCTGTTTATATTAAGTGTGCCTTCATGAAGTGAAGTGCCTCCTGAATATGTATTGACACCAGAAAGCGCCCATGTTCCTGTTCCGGTTTTAACTACGGCAGTCATCATGGAGGTTGAGTTATCGATAATTGAATTGCATATCTGGTTTCCGTCGGTGTTGCTGCCTTTAAGAATTAGGTTTTTACTGCCGGCTCCGCTTGCCGCGAAGGCAGATAAAAAAACCAGTGCTCCGGTACCCGATGCATCAATCACACAATCGCCGGTTCCGTTGGACAGGTCGATTATTCTATCTGTTGATTCTCCCGAACCTGTGTATCTCAATTCACAGGGAACATTCCAATCTGAACGGCCTAAGGTAATCGTCCCGTTTTCAACAGTCGTTGGAGCTCCGAGACTGCTGCCTGCCACCCCATTCAATATTTTATTTAAGGAGTTAACTACCACGACACCGGCCTGTATCATTGTCTTCCCGGTATAGGTATTGGCACCCTGCAGCCTTAATATTCCTGAATTTCCACCTTTACGCAATGAACCTGATCCGGAAATTATTCCGGAAATATTCGTATTGCCATCTCCTTCAATATATAATGGTGTTGAGCCTGTAACAATAGCATTTGTGGCACTTAGATTCAGTGTTCCTCCGGATTCTGATTGAATCCTAACATCTGTAAGACCTGATAACGAAATTGATCCACCCCATGAGTTGTCACCACTCTGGTTGTTGAGCGCTCCCATGGCGCCGACTCCAATGCCGCTGAGTGATAATGCTTCTGCACCGACATTAATATTGTTATTCAATTTGAGACTGGCGCCATTATTAACTAAAGTACCACTAACGGTGGTACCCAGTGCGTTTGAATTTCGGATATCCAAAATACCCTCAGCAATGGTTGTGGTGCCATTGTAAGAATTGCTTCCGGAAAGTACAAGTGTTCCCGAACCATTTTTTACTAAGCCGGTTGCCACACCGCTTATTACACCTGAAATTGTCAACTCACCGGAAACGGTAATTGAAGAGCTTGCAGGCATAACCACTGCACAGGCTATTGTGACAGTCCCCGAAACATTTCCAATCGCAACTCCGGTATTCCCAACAATAGTAAGGAACCCGTTGCCTGAAATTGTCCCACCGGCAATATCTGTAATTGATTTGCAAATTCCGTTTGAACTCCCGATAACAGGATAAGCTGATAATCCGGCAGGTATAGTAATAACGGTAGTAGCTGAAGGAACGCATCCGCCCGACCAGTTTGAGGGCGTATTCCAGTCTGAGCCGACACCAAGCCATGCCTGATTTGAACAAGGATTTGACGCTATCGTGATTTTTCCGTTGGTTGTGGGTGAAAAATAGGTTGTGTTGATATTCGTGGCACCGGAGCCGGTTCCGCCCCAGGTTCCCGGACTTTGATAAATTCCTTCGAATGAAAGCGTATTCGCACTACTATTGGTACTGTTGGGGAATTTTGCAATCGCTGAACCGCTGATGTAAAGTCCACCTGAAATCGCAGTAACAGCGGAAAATGTTTTTGTGCCGTTGCCACTCAAAACTAAGTTGCCGTAGTTTTCCGCAGCAACAGTCTGATTGCCTCCTGAGTATTTAATAATGCTCGTTGCGCCAAATATTTTGGTCAGGGACGTGCCGGACACCATACCGGATGTACCCGTAAGATTTAACGTGGCATTATCCAGTACTTCAAAAGTTTTTGATGAAGCCAGCCCCATGGCGAACCCGCCGTTATTCAGAGTGCCGGATTGAATTCTGAGATTGCCGGTTACATTGGTTGCACTAATGGCAGCACCCAATGTTGCTCCGGCGCTGCTTGTGTTATTAACGGATAAATTGCCATAATTGAGCAGTATTGCATTTGATGTGCCGCCGGTGCCGCTGTTTGCCAGACTTAAAGGAATAGTCTGACCCGTAACGGATGAATTATAATTGAATGTTGAACTATTTAATGTCAGCACTACATGAGACGTTTTTAAGGAAACAGAACTGCTAATGATGATTGGATCCGGGCCGCCATTAAGATTGATGGTTGAACCCGCTGCTGTATTAAAATAGATTTTCCTGCTCCCTGCAGACCCGGCCCCTGTCTGTATCATATTAATCTTACTGAGCGAAAGAGCACATGGTGAGTTGATATTCACAGTCGGGATATTAGCTTTTGCACTTCCCTGATCATTATTATAAATATTGAGGTCTCCTGCAATATCGAGTTCTGAAACATTTATTGTTAGTGTGTTTGTGCTGCCGTCGTTTGAAACAAGTCCGGAAACTCCCGCATTTACTGTACCGGCATTCAGTTTACCGGCACCGCTGATAGTGCATGCGGTGTTTGTTGCTCCGGCATAAGCCATCAAAGTAACTGCGCCCGTCACTGAAAGAGTGATTCCGGAATTTACTGTCATTCCACAAGATGCACCGGTAAATGTGATGGATGCGCATGTTGTTGTAACATTCGCGGCCAGATTTACAGCATTTGGAATAACAATAAAATCACCTGCTGCAGGCACGCCTGCTGGGCTCCAGGTTGAGGAGGAGCTCCAGTTCCCGGAGGAGGCAGTTTTAGTTGTTTGCCCGGTTGCCGTAATCATCATGCAAATACCTAGTATCAGCAATGTGGTGACTGAAATAATCTGCTTTAGTAATTTTGTTTTCATTTTATTTGTTTTTACTATTCTATTTTTATTGGCTGGTATCAGCGTTCACGATTGATTCAGTGCGACCATAATTTTATCAATGTGTGATTCATTATTTACTTCAATTTCGCCTGACAGGCATACGACCTATAATTGCGTGAAAAGAATTAACCATAGTCCGACTGAATGAATACAAGAAAACTACAACAGCCCAATCAGAGCAATAATTGAAATTATTATCACGACCGTAAATATTTTCGGCCATAAGCAATTTGCGTCTTTACAAAAAACTTTCTCGTAATAATTCTCATCCAGAAAACAAATTTTATTGTCAATGCGGATATATCGTCTTTCCCGCTGCATTAAAGAAGTACTGTGATTATTTTTCGGACGTTCCATCGTGAAAATATTTGTTATGTCATACAACGATTTATAACTATCCTAATGAAAATTGAGATGTAGATTTGTGCCAAATACATAATAATATCAAAAACTATATATTAATTTCATGATAAAAATTATCACAAAATATACCAAGTTTGCTTAAACCTGTTTTATAACTATTTAGCTATTGATAAAATAGAATTTTGTCCTGTTTTGAAAATTTCTATTCCCAATTATAACCAATTATAAAAGGTAAATTAACAATATACAGGACAAAAAGATATTAAGACATCTGGCCTTTTGAAGGAAATGTACAGCATGAAAAATTCAGAAAAACTCAGGAAGGCACATCAAAGCGCACAGAGTCTTTCATTTTTTGTGAAAGGAAAATACTTGACGTTTTAGTTTTAAGGAATAATCGTAAATTCGATTACACTTAAAAAATCGCAGGAGCATATGGTTTTTACGGTAGTGCCTGCGGGCAGCCATAATGGGAACTCATTACCGACACAGGTGTAGAGTGCCGAATAACCGGTGGTCACACCCTTGAGCACATAATAAATATTCCCGTTAACCATAAAGGGTGAATGGTAATCATTGCCAGTACAAGTAGTGTAATTCGTATTACTCGTAAGAAACGTGTTTGCTTTCCAGTACGATTCAACTTTCCAAACTTTGCCAACAGGCACCGTAAGCTGAGTACTGCTCACCAGTAAAACCTGACTGAACTGAAGGCTCTGAGCTTTGACATCAGTAATCGTGAGAAAGAGGGCAATAATAGTCAACCCGTACAGAAGGTATTTTTTCATTTTTTAAGGAGTTACTTTAATGAATTCAATAATAGTTATCGGCAGCCTTATATACCAAGGGCTCGTTGATGTAGCGCCAGCAGAATATACTGTAGAACTACTGGTATGACCCACATTTGCGATAATCTGCGTACCTGCGCTCAGCCACACAGTCCCTGAAGGCGTGGTGGCAACCCAATTCGACCCATTATATTCGTATTTATACAAGTAGCCACGTTCCGTTTGAGTGTCTATAAAATAAACGCTGGAAAAGGTTCTCGTACATCCACCGCTGTATCCGCAATCACCATAAAAGCAGTTTCCCGTTACTCCGGCAGGGCCAACTGATTCTATCTTCCAAACACAATTTGCAGGCACCGTAACTGTTGTTCCGTTTTGTCCAGAAGATGTATAACCGTTACATGAAGTAATACTCGCTACAAATACCGTGTCGATAACTCTGTTGAATCGAAGGCCGTATCCCTGTGCTTCAACAAACAAAGGCAACGCAAGTAAAACCAGAAAAAATACCTTTTTTATCATGGTGTATTCAAATTAAATTCAATAATACTCAAACTTGTTTTCACGCTGGTTTGCGAGCCATCCGTATAACGATAGCCTGTATTACGCGGGCTTATGTTAACATACAGCGATGTACCGGCACGCAACCATACGGGCATATTGGCAGCCTGTTCACCATAAGAGCCACTCAGCAAATACGCATAACGTTTAAGTGTTGCCCGTGTTCCATCATCCATGCACAATGCCCAGATTGTATTATTCGAGGTACTGCTGCTATATGAGCAACTGTTATAAAGATATGTACCGCCATAATATTCCAGAGGGCCAATAGATTCTATTTTCCACACTTTACCTGCCGGAACAGTCACACTCGTTGAACTGATACCGGTGGTTGTGATATCCGTACAAGAAGTCACCGAAACCGATAATGAAGTGTCGATTACACGATTAAATTGCAGGTTATACCCCTGCCCCGCCACATTCTGGGCGGCTGCCATCAACAAAAGGATGGAAACGGTTTTTGTAAGTGTTTTGATCATGATATTTCTATTTTTTTTAGTAAAACTCGTAGCAAATATAAATAAACAATGCTTAACGGGCAAATGACCTTTACAGGGTTCTTACCGGTTATTCGTTTATACTGCTTCTACTCCCGTGATGAAATCATGTAACCACGATTGCTTTGATATAATTTGTTTTTCACGAAACTCAAGCCATTCTCAATGCAATATCCCGCCCTGCATATTCAGCATGGAGGACGCCACTCAGCCTGAATTCTCAGGAAGGCGAAATTGTAATGGTGACGTTTAAATAATTAACTACCCGTTAATTATTATCCATCTCTTTGTTCATTCTTAGCAAAGCTTCACAAAATCCATCTGTTAAAAGAGCTGAAATATTATTGAAAGCCTGAAAAAAACGGCACATTTCCGGCAAATAATGATAAATTCTTGTCAACTGTCTATTATTCCAAGTTATTAGAATATCACTCTGGTTGGATAAAAACATTTGGTGAAGTCACTCTACTTCAATATATTTGTGCTGGTTGAAACAATATTCTTTTTTATCATTATTACTCTATTACTATCCGTTTATTCGGTTAGAGCTGTAATGTTATGTTGTTGCATCAATTCATTCGATATTTGATAAATAATTAAGATACCATTGCCATGAAAAAATTTACAATTCTTTTAGTTGCGATTTTTCTAAGCCTTCATGTGAACGGACAGTCTGCAGCCGGTTACACCTTTGCCTCGGCTTCGGGAACTTACACTGCCATTACCGGAGGCACGCAAATAATTGGTGGAAATCAGGATGACGTTGTATCCGCCGTAACACCCATTGGATTTAATTTTTCATATTGTGGTATACCCTACACAAATATCAAAGCAAGCTCTAACGGCTTTATTTATCTGGGAGGTGCTCAGACAAATTCGCTTCCTACCAACGACCTTTCAAGTACTTCGAATTTGCTTGTAATTGCTCCGTTCTGGGATAATCTGGCAACAGACGCAACAGGCGAAGTGACCTACCAGCTTTCGGGAAGCTCGCCAAACAGGGTACTGACTGTTGAGTTTAAGAACCTGCTTTGGAATTTTAATGTTGCAAATATCGCCTGCTTTCAGATAAAATTGTTCGAAACAAGCAACATTATTCAATTTATATACGGCACTATCGGGACAACTCCCGGAGCTTCTGTTGCCGCTTCAATCGGAATCACTGACCAGACAGGCGGAAGCGGACATTTTCAGAGTGTGACGCCCGGCATAACACCGACATCATCAAGTTCAACGGCATTTAATACCGTCAATGCAGCTCATGTGCCCTACCTGCCCAGTGGAACTATTTATACCTTGACTCCACCGGTTCCGTTGTGTTCATCATTGACTATTAAAAGTAGCGGTGGAGACTATAGTACTTTTACTGCCGCCATAAACGATATTCAGGCAAGGACAGTTTGCCCCGGAGGTATAACTATACTTGTTGACGCGGGATTTACATCCACGGAAAATTGCCCGGCCATTACAGCCTGCGGCGGACCTGTTACGTTCCAGAAATCCGGATTGGGTAACAATCCAAAGATTACCTCTGCTACAGGCGTAGGCAGCAGTGATGCAATCATCACCATTAAAGGTGCCCGCAACATTACTTTTGATGGTATTGACCTTGCAGATAACAGTGCCAATCTGACCACCACAACGCAGGCAGAATATGGATATTATATCATCAGCAATTCAGCGTCAGAAGGAGCACAGAATAACACCATCAGAAATTGCAAAATTACGCTGAACAGGACAAACGTAAATACGAAGGGCATTTATCAGTATTATGTTACCACACCTTCGTCACCCCTGGGATGCAATTCGTATAATACTTATGACGCGGTGACTGTTGAGAACAGTTATTGCGGTATGTACTTTTACGGGAGTTCGTCGGTCAATACAACCGGAACAACGGTCCGCAACTGTACAATAGGTGCATCAACAACAAATGATATCGGAAACGGGACTTCTACGGTTTATGCCCTGAGATTTACAAACGAGTCGGGTGCCAGCGCATATGGCAATGAAATTAGAAATGCAACAAGTACTTCGTCAGTTCCCGTGTATGGAATATTCTTCGAAAGCTGCACCGGAACAGCTACTGTTTACAATAATAATATTCATGACCTGGGAACAACAAGTACCAGTACGAGTGCTGCACTTTACGGGATGTATCTTGATATTGTAAACGGGAATATTTATAATAACAGAATCTCCGGCTTTACACATGCTATCAGTACCGCCAGCAGCACACAGGTTGCCTTCGGCATCAGGCTGGTTGCCTCAGGACAGGTGGCTGTCAGTTATAACAGTATAAGAATGGCGCTGGGAAATGCGGCATCGAATTCTGCATTTTATTGCGGCGGCGGAGTTGTCACTACACTCAACAATGTCTTTGCCAACGTCTCAACTGCCGGAAGCACATCATTGCGGTATTGTTATTATAATTCCGGAGGAACCATTGCAGTGTCCAACAACAATGACCTCTACATAGCCACAGGTACGAATAATTACGTTGGTTATTATTCTTCGGCAAATAGAACTGCACTGAGTGACTGGCAAACTATCACAAGTAAAGACGGTCAGTCTGTAAATACTGACCCGGTTTTTGCCGGCGCAACCGACCTCCATGCCTCAGCTTCTGCCATAAATGGCGCAGGGATTCCTGTCAGTGGTATTACAAGCGATTTTGAAGGCGATACACGAAGCAGCAGTATACCCGATATGGGCGCTGATGAATTCACGCCAACAGGAACTGATATCAGTATTTCAGCAATTAACAGAGCAATATGCATTAACGGCAATACCGTGAAAGTGACACTCTCAAATTGCGGGAGTACAACAGTTACGGCAGCAACACTGGTGCTTTCAGTGAACACAATAGCGCAGACGCCCTATTCGTGGACTGGATCTCTGGCACCTAATGCAAGCACCACAGTAACACTCACCTATAGTGGCACTTTTGGTTCAGGCTCGTCCAACACCCTAGCGGTAACCTGCAGTAGCCCAACTCCGGGCCCTGATGTGTACGCGACAAACAATACAAAAACCGAGACTGCTGTTGTGCCGGGGATGACACCGAATGTTTATACCGTCGGTACCGGCGGCACCTATACTTCGCTGACAAATGCCGCGACTGCTCTGAACACAAATGGCATATGCGGCCCCGTGGTTCTTGAGCTATTGTCTACCTATCCCGGTACTGCCGAAACGTTTCCGATTACATTCGGAGCTATTGCAGGTGCTTCGTCTACCAACACCATTACCATCAGACCGGCGGCCTCTGCAAATCCGGTAATTTCCGGGTCGGCTACTGCTATTATTAAACTGAACGGTACCGATTATCTTACAATAGACGGCTCCAATAATGGTTCCGGCAGCCGTAATCTTTCCATTACAAATAACAGCACATCAAGTTATACAGCGGCAATTTGGGTGGCCAGTCTGGGTACAGCCGCAGGAGCGACCAATATCACCATAAAGAATTGCAATATTACTTGCGGAAGTATAAGCACTTCGGCAATAGCCGGTGTATATTCAGGAGGCACTTCAAGTTTAAGTGCCGCAGGTGATGATAATGACTACCTCACTTTGCAAAACAATCTAGTTACTAAATCTTATTACGGATACTTTTTATTAGGCAGTTCAACAGGACCGCACGATAATGTTACGATAACAGACAACACCCTGGGCTCACTCACGGCAGGCAGTCAGATAGCCATGAACGGAATAAACCTGGCCTATGTGAACAATTCTCTCGTTACACAAAACGACATTATTGGCAATACAACAACAACAACAAGTGTTGACGGAGTTGTTATTGGTACAGCTGTCACGAACACAACATTTAGTAAGAATAAAGTGCATGATATATACAACACCGGCGGATACAGGGCTTGTGGTTTCTATATCAACACAGGGACAACTGCAAACCTGACCTTTTCAAATAACAGCATTTACAAAATACTCGGAAACGGCGCCAGCAGTACAACCTACGGTACTTATGGTTTTTATCTCTACACTGGTAATACTTACAATTTCTATTACAATTCGGTATATCTGAGTGGTGATCGCGATGCCTATACAACAAAAGCCAATTCAATCTCAGCTTGTTTTTATGCTTACGCAGGAAGTTCGCTGGACGTCAGAAATAATATCTTCATGAATACCCAGACTGCAGCAACGAACGGGGTGAAATCGTATTCCATTAATAGCAATGTTGCAAATACAGCCTATACAGCCATTGACAATAATGATTACTGGGTAAGTGGCAATCAGGGAATGCTGGGATATCTTACTTCAGACCAGTCATCCCTGAGCTCCTGGCAAACAGCCACCGGTAAGGATTCACATTCCGTAAACGCAAATCCATCGTTCTACGCGACAGATAATCTGCATGCCTCAGCCATGGAAATCAATGCGGCAGCTTTACCGATTACAGGGATTACTACCGACATGGAAGGAGATACCAGAAATATTTCGACTCCGGATATTGGTGCAGACGAATTCAATACCGTTAATAATGATGCAGGCATATCGGCTATCAGCCGTGTATTATGCCCGGGAAGCCCGACGAACGTAGTCGTCACGATTAAAAATAACGGGCAAACAACGTTGAATTCAGCTAAAATAGACTGGTATGTAAACGGAACTCAGCAAACGCCCCAGTTTTCATGGAATGGTCCGAGCCTGTCGCCGGGTGCCTATACCAGCGTTACACTCACTCCTGCTTATACCTTTACGGGAAGTTCAACATATAGTATTACAGCAGCGACAAGCCTGCCAAACGGAAGTACCGATGGAAACACCAGCAATGACTCATGGACTGAAATTCTTATTCGGCCTCAGATGTCAGGCGATTACACTATTGGTACCGGAGGCAGCTATACGCTGTTATCTGCTGCCATTGCCGACTTGAATACACTTGGAGTATGCGGACCTGTCCGCCTGAAATTGCTCAGTGGATATACAGGAAGTGCCGATACTTACCCTGTAATCATCAATGAGATTCCGGGGGCTTCGGCAACAAATACAATAACAATAATGCCGGATGCCGGCGCCACAGTAGCAATTGCAGTTTCGGCATCCCCTTCTATACTTAAGCTGAATGGTGCTGACTATATTATTATTGACGGTTCAAATAATGGATCCACCAGCCGCAATCTCACGTTATCCAATACGTTGACGTCTTCCTCTACAGCAGCAATCTGGCTTTCAAGTATCGGAGCCGGCGCCGGATGCACCAGTGTAACCATTAAGAATTGTAATTTAAAAGCAGGCTCCATCACCAACTCCACATATGCCATTGCCGTCAGTGGCACGAGTATTAGCTCTTCAGGCTATGATAACGACAACCTGACCATACAAAATAATGCCATCAGTAAAGCGTATTATGGTATCTATTGCTATTCCTCCTCAAGCGGTGTGAATGACAATCTGGTTATCAGAGGAAATACTATTGGCTCAGCAACTGCCACCGACTATGTCACCTACAGGGGTATTTACCTTACGGGAGCCGCTGCCCCAGTGGTAAGCGGAAATGAAATATACAATATCATTGCTACGGCTGGAAGTATCATTGCCGGAATAGATATTTCTGATTATGTTTCAAACGGGAGCATATCAAAGAACAGCATCCATGATATTCAGTATAACGCCAGCAGTTCAGGTGCGTATGGGATCAACATTGACCCGTCATCCGGCACTTCCGGTATTCAGGTTGATAATAATATGATTACAAAGATTACAACTGCAAATTACAGCCCTGCCAGCACGTCCTACAATCCTTTTGGAATAAGGATTACAAATGGCACAGCTTATAAAATTTATTATAACTCGGTCAACCTTACCGGCACACAATATAATGCAGGAACCGCAGGAACTTTATCAGCAGCATTACTCATTTCATCTTCATCAGTTTCAGGCACGGATATCCGAAACAATATTTTTGCGAACGGATTGACAGGTGCAGCAGGATCGAAGTCTTATGCTGTTTACTTTTCAGGATCATTGGTTTTTGGCACTATTAATAACAACGACTATTACAGTAGCGGAACCTATGCTATTCTTGGCTACTATGGAGCCGACGTAACTTCACTCAGCGCCTGGAAAATAACGAGCGGGCAGGATGTAAATTCGATAAGTGCAAATCCTTCGTACTTTTCTGTATCAAACCTTCATGCATCGGCCATTGAACTTAATGCAGCAGCAACGCCCATCACGGGTATCACAACTGATTTAGATGGCGATGTGCGAAATATCAGCACTCCGGATATTGGTGCAGACGAGTTCAGTCCGATCAATAACGATGCAGGAATAGCTGCAATCAACCGCAGCCTTTGCCCGGGAGGCGCGGTGAACGTAAACGTTACACTGAAAAACAATGGTCTTGTTCCTTTGAACTCCGCAAAAATTGACTGGTATGTAAACGGCACACAGCAAACGCCCCAGTTTTCGTGGAATGGCCCGAGCCTTTCTCCCGGAGCGTATACAAATATATCACTGACTCCAACCTACACATTTAATGGAACCAACACATACAGTATAACGGCGACTTCAAGCCTGCCAAACGGTGTTTCTGACGCCAATACATCCAATGACTCCTGGACTGAAACACTGATAAAGCCACAAATGACAGGCGACTACACCATTGGAACCGGCGGAAGTTATACATTACTATCTTCGGCTATTGCCGACCTCACCACACTGGGAGTATGCGGACCTGTCCGTTTAAAACTATTAAGCGGGTACACCGGTGGTACCGATACATATCCGGTCATTATCAATGATATTCCCGGAGCATCGGCCACAAATACAATTACCATTTTACCTGATGCAGCTGCAACAATAAGCATTTCGGTATCCTCAACCACTTCGTTACTCAAACTGAACGGCGCAGATTATATTATTATTGATGGTTCAAATAACGGTTCTACCAGCCGAAACCTGACATTATCAAACACATCAACGTCATCGTCGACCTCTGTAATCTGGCTATCCAGCCCTGCTGCAGGTGCAGGCAACACTTTTGTTACAATTAAAAATTGTATTCTGAAAGCCGGTTTAATTTCATCAACTACGTATGCTATTGCAGCCAGTGGCTCAAGTTTGAGTTCCAACGGCTATGATAATGATAACCTGACCATACAGAACAATCTGATAAGCAAAGCCTATTACGGTATCTATTGCATATCAGCCTCAACAGGCGTGAATGATAATCTGGTTATTAGCGGTAATACAATCGGGTCGGCAACTTCAACAGATTATATTACGTACCGCGGCATTTATATCTCCGGAGCCAACGCGCCAACCGTGAGCGGCAATGAAATATATAACATGATAACCGCTACCACCACTACGATGGCGGGAATAGATATCTACGATTACGTGACGAACGGAATCATTTCAAAAAATAAAATCCATGACCTTCAAAATACCTATTCAAGCGGAACCGGGGCATATGGAATTAACATTGAACCTTCTTCGGGCGGAACTACCGGCATCCAGATTGACAATAATATGATATGGAAAATCAATACGACGAACTACAGCGTTTCAAGTACAACATACAATCCTTTTGGCATACGGATTACTTCAGGAACCGGACATAAGATTTATAATAACTCCATCAACCTGTCAGGTGCACAGTTGTTGCCAGGAACTACCGCTTCAATTTCTGCTGCATTGCTGATTACGGCTACCTCCGCTTCCGGCTCAGATATACGGAATAACATTTTCGCAAACAGTATCACCGGTATTTCAGGAAGCAAATCATATGCAGTATATGTTCAAAGTGCAATGACATTCAGTGCCATAAATTATAATGATTACTACGTATCGGGTACCTATGGTGTATTCGGTTACTTTGGAGCAGATGTTACAACGCTGAGTGCCTGGAGAACAGCGACAGGACAAGACGCCGCCTCAAAATCACTCGATCCACAATTTGTTTCGGGAACCGACCTCCATATTACTACAGGCACAAACATGAATGGTGCAGGAACTCCTGTCAGCGGGATTACCACAGATATTGACGGCAATACACGCAATACCGTCATACCCGACGCCGGCGCTGATGAGTATGACATTTCGGGCATTGATATCGGAATTTCAGATATCAACAGGTCGGTGTGTGGAGGCAGCAGTACAGTTTATGTGACACTTTCAAACTATGGCACTACCACGGTAACAGCGGCCACACTCAGCCTGTCAGTCGGTGGAACTCCTCAACTGCCCACCTACGCGTGGACAGGTTCCTTAGCGGCCAATTCGAGTATTACCATTCCACTGACATACAATGGCACATTCAACATTGGAACAGCCTATAACCTCATTGCTGCTTGCAGCAATCCGACACCCGGACCGGATGTTAACGCGTCAAATGACTCAAGGTCGGAAAATACTGTATATCCAAGAATATCGCCCAATACATATACTGTTGGCAGCGGCGGGAACTATGCAACCATCAAAGCCGCGGCGACAGACCTGAACACAAATGGCATATGCGGTCCTGTTGTGCTGCAGCTTTTATCGGGCTATACCTCCGGCAGTGAAGTATTTCCAATAACATTCAGTGCCATTTCCGGAGCTTCGTCCACAAATACCGTAACAATCAAACCTGCTCCGGGTGCTTCTCTGAACGTAACCGGCAGCAATTCCACCGCGTTATTTGTTTTTGACAATGCACGGAATATTATTATTGACGGTTCAAATTCAGTTGGCGGAACAACAAAAGACCTGACCTTTTCAAATACTTATGCGGGCGGCTCTGTAATTCTTTATCAGAACAGCAGTTCAAATAATATGACGAAAAACTGCGCCATTAAAGGCAGTGGTTCCAGTATGGTATTATATAATACTTCGACAAGTGCGCCGGGATGCAGCTATGACACACTACGTAACTGCGACGTATACAATAACACCGGAGCTTCACCCACCTATGGTGTCTACCTTTATGGTACCTCTACTGCTAATATGGGGAACAACATCGTTATACAGAATAACAATATCTTCAACTTCAGTACAAATGGAATTTACCAGTACCAATATTATAACAATACTCTGATAACAGGTAATAATATTTATCAGACCAGCGGGCAGAATATAAAGGATATTGTCGGTGTTCTGATATATTATGCCCAGAGCAAAACCACCGTTACAAATAATCGCATTCATGATCTCAGAACTACGTACACGAATGCACCGTCGATACGTGGTATCTATTATTCAGCAAGCTTTTATGCATCAAACGAAAATCTGTATCTCACCAATAATTTCATCTCTCTGGATGCCTCTTATACAAACCATGGCGTAATAATCAGGGGAATTGAGAATAATGCATACAGTTCAACTACTTTAAACATTTATCATAACTCCGTTTATATTGGTGGGAATGCGGTTACAGGTACCGCCGGCAGCGCCTGCTTCTATCTCTACGGAGCTTTTACTACCGTATTGAAAAATAATATTCTGTACAACGCCCGAAGCAATGGCAGCGGAACGGGAAAGAACTATGCCATTTATATGGCAAGCCCGGCTTCGCTGACTTCTGACTATAATGATTTGCTGTCGACAGGCACCGGTGCCGCTATTGGGAACAATGGCACAAACGACCAGGTTGACACTACTGCATGGAAAGCAATAGGAAAAGATGCACATTCCATTTCCGTAAATCCTTCATTTGTAAATTACCTGACCTGTGATTTGCATGCCAACTCAAGCGGTATCGCCGCGAAAGGCGATGTAATTTCAGCTGTTACCAACGATTTTGATAACCAGTCAAGACCACTTAGTCCGGGGAAACCATGCATTGGCGCTGACGAGTTCTCACCCTCTGCTTCTGATGCAGGCATAAGTGTTATTAACAGGCTCTATTGTATCGGAAGTCAGCCGGTGTCGGTAACACTTGCCAATTTTGGCACCAGCCCGTTGACATCCGTCAAGATTGACTGGTCGATAGGCGGTAGCAGCCAGCCTCAGAATAGCTGGAGCGGGAACCTGGCACCGGGAAGCTACACAAACGTGGTGCTCACACCTACCTTTTCATCCTTCCAGTTCGGAGTTCCTGTTACAATCACAGCATACACAAGTTTACCCAATTATACAACCGATGGTAATCCGCTCAACGATTCTAAAACTGAAACTGCCATTTACCCGGGAGTATCGGGCACTTTCACTGTTGGTGGTTCCCCCAGCGATTTCAAAACCTTAAGTGCTGCCGATTCCACACTAAGACTTTACGGAATTTGCGGACCGGTTGTGCTGCAGTTAAAATCAGTATATCCGGCACCGGGTAAAACAGAAACATTCCCTATTACCTTTAACGGGATACAGGGAATATCGGCTTCAAACAGTGTAACCATCAAGCCAGGTCCGGGAACCACTCCCGTAATTTCAGGGAGCAATGCAACTGCTCTGTTCAATTTCGACAATACAAAATACGTTGTCTTCGACGGATCCAATGCAATCGGCGGCACGTCCAAGGACCTTACGATTTCAAATACTCATGCAAGCGGCAGTGTTTTCCAATACCTGAACAGCAGTTCAAATACTATGATTAAAAACTGCCTGCTAAAAGGAAATGCCTCCGTAATTAACTTCAGTACTTCAGGAACAGCCCCCGGTTGCAGTTATGATACCATCAGCCATTGTGACATTTGCAACAGCACCAGCTCATCATCAACCTATGGCATCTACTTGCTGGGATCGTCAGGTACCGCAATAGGAAACAATATCATTATTCAAAATAACAATATCTATAATTTCAGCACCAGCGGTATTTATCAGAATCAATATTATAATAATACCTTAATCTCTGATAATAATATTTATCAGACCTCCGGTCAGAATACTAAGGATATTACCGGAATCACAATTAATTATGCTCAAAGCAATACCGTTGTAACCAGAAACATGATTCATGATCTGAAGACGATATACAGCAGTTCTCCCTCTTTGCGTGGTATCTATTACTCCGCCAGCTTTTATGCTTCAAACGAAAATCTGTATATTACAAACAACTTTATCTCGCTGGATGCATCTGCTACAAATAACGGAACACTGATACGTGGAATTGAAAACAACGCTTACAGCTCAACCACCGTTTACATTTATCATAATTCAATATACCTTGGTGGAACTTCAGTCACGGGCACCGCAAACAGCGCCTGCTTCTATCTTTACGGAGCCTTCACTACGGTGCTTAAAAATAATATTCTGTTCAATGCGCGAAGCAATGGCAGCGGAACAGGAAAGAATTATGCAATATACGCGGCAAGTCCGTTCTCTCTTACTTCAGATTATAATGACCTGTTAGTTACCGGCACCGACGGTACTATAGGATATAATGGAAGTAATGATCAGGCTGACACTTCCGCCTGGAAAGCGACAGGCAAGGATGCACATTCCATTTCGGCCAACCCGGCATATTCCAATATTGTAACAGGCGACCTTCATGCCAGCTCCAGCAGTATTCTTGCCAAGGGCGATATTATTGCATCAGTTATGATTGACTACGACAAACAGCCGAGACCTGCAAGTCCGGGCAAACCATGTATCGGTGCCGACGAATTTACGCCCCCTCAGAGTGATGCCGGAATAAACGCCATTAACCGTGCTTACTGCGCAGGCGCCCAAGATGTGACAGTTACTCTTGCCAATTTCGGAGTAGTAGATCTCACATCTGTAAAAATTGACTGGTCAGTGAATGGTACGGCACAACCACAAAACAGCTGGACCGGAACCCTGACACCAGGAACTTATACAACAGTTACGCTTACACCTTCGTATTCATCATTTGTTCCCGGAACACCGTATACAATAATTGCCACAACAAGTCTGCCCAATAACGTAATGGATGTTAATCCTGCAAACGATTCTAAAACCGAAAATGCCATTTATCCAAGAATATCGGGAACAATGACCGTGGGTGCTCCGCCCAGTGATTATAAAACACTGTATGCTGCAGACTCAACACTTAAAATTTATGGTATATGCGCTCCGGTCGTGTTACAGATTAAATCCGTATATCCGGCACCCGGTAAAACCGAAACATTCCCGATTACATTTAACGGGATTCCAGGTATCTCAGCAGTGAATACTGTTACCATAAAACCGGCACCGCTTGCCACACCAACCATTACCGGTTCAAATGCAACCGCTCTGTTTAATTTTAATAATACGGAATTTGTGACTTTTGATGGCTCTAACACAATTGGAGGAACAACAAAAGACCTCACCATTTCGAACACAAACGGCAGCGGAAGTACGATACAGTATCTGAACGGCAGTGCGAATACCATGATTAAAAATTGTGTCCTCAAAGGAAATGCGTATGTGGTGAATTTCAGTACGACCGTTACTGCTCCGGGATGCAATAATGACACTATCAGTAATTGCGATATCTGCAATAATTCAGGGTCTTCTCCAACGTATGGCATATATCTGTACGGTTCGTCTACCGCAACGATGGGGAATAACATCATTATAGAGAAGAACAACATCTTTAATTTCAGCACCAGCGGTATTTATCAGAACCAGTATTATAACAACACGCTGATAACAGGCAATAATATCTACCAGACTACCGGACAATATATTAAGGATATTACGGGGATTACGGTCAATTATGCACAAAGCAATACATTGGTTACAAAGAACCGTATTCATGACCTCAGAACCACCTACACGAGCACGCCTTCAATACGTGGTATCTATTACTCAGCCAGTTTTTATGCCTCAAGCGAAAACCTGTTTATTACAAACAACTTTATTTCGCTGGATGCTTCTTATACGAATAATGGGGTACTTATCAGGGGAATTGAGAACAATGCTTACAATTCAACGACCTTATACATTTATCATAACTCGGTGTATATTGGCGGCAATGCGGTTACCGGTACTGCAAACAGCGCCTGTTTCTATCTGTACGGGGCATTCACAAGTGTTCTTAAAAATAATATTCTGTTGAACGCAAGAAGCAACGGAAGCGGAACAGGAAAGAATTATGCCATTTACATGGCAAGTCCCGCATCGCTTACTTCTGACTACAACGACCTGCTGGTAACAGGTTACGGTGGCGTCATTGGCAATAACGGAACTACGGATCAAATTGATACTACAGCCTGGAAAGCTCTTGGAAAAGACACCCATTCCACTTCCGTGAATCCTTCGTACGTAAACCCACTGACCTGTGATCTGCATGCCAACACGAGTGGTGTCGCAGCCAAAGGTGAAATAATACCAGCCGTTACAAATGACTTTGATAATCAGGCAAGACCTTCAAGCCCGAACAAACCTTGTATTGGTGCCGATGAATTTACACCGGCGAATATTGATGCCGGCATCAGTGCCGTCAATCGTCTCTACTGCATCGGGTCTCAAGCCGTTTCAGTAACCCTGGCCAATTTCGGCAGCAGCCCGCTTACTTCCGTAAAGATTGACTGGTCAATTGGTGGTAATACTCAGCCTCAGAACAGCTGGAGTGGAAACCTGGCACCGGGCAGTTATACAAATGTGCAACTGACACCTTCCTATCCGTCGTTCCAGTTTGGAGTTCCCGTGACAATCACAGCCGCCACAAGCTTACCCAATAACACAACCGACGGTAATACGCTGAACGATTCTAAAACTGAAACCGCCATTTATCCGGGAGTATCAGGAACGTTTACTGTTGGTGGTTCCCCCAGCGATTTTAAAACTCTTTATGCGGCCGATTCAACACTCAAGATTTATGGCATCTGCGGACCGGTTGTGCTGCAGCTCAAATCAGTGTATCCGGCACCGGGTAAAACGGAAACCTTCCCGATTACATTCAACGGAATACTGGGCATTTCAGCAATCAATACACTTACGGTTAAACCTGCGACGGGAGCTACAGCCGTTATTTCCGGAAGCAATACTACCGCCCTGTTTAATTTCGACAATTCCAAATATGTGATTTTTGATGGTTCCAACACAGTTGGCGGAAGCTCTAAAGACCTCACCATTTCGAATACCAACGGAAGCGGAAGCGCGATACAATTCGTCAACAGTTCTTCAAACATCATGATAAAGAATTGTGTACTGAAGGGAAATGCGTATGTGGTGAATTTCAGCACTACCGTTACTGCTCCGGGATGCAGCTATGATACAATCAGCAGTTGCGATATCTGCAATAACTCAGGATCTTCTCCAACATATGGTATCTACCTGTACGGTGCATCTACCGCAACAATGGGGAACAACATCCTTATTCAAAATAACAATATCTTTAATTTCAGCACCAGCGGTATTTATCAGAACCAGTATTATAACAACAATCTGATAACAGGCAATAATATCTACCAGACTGCCGGACAATATATTAGAGATATTACCGGAATTACGGTCAATTATGCCCAAAGCAGCACAGTGGTAACAAAGAACCGTATTCATGACCTCAGAACCACTTACTCGAGCACACCTTCAATCAGAGGCATTTATTATTCTGCAAGCTCATACGCATCAAACGAAAACCTGTATCTCACCAACAATTTCATTTCGCTGGATGCTTCTTATACGAATAACGGGGTACTTATCAGGGGAATTGAGAACAACGCTTACAATTCAACGACCTTATACATTTATCATAACTCGGTGTATATTGGTGGTACTGCGGTTACAGGTACTGCAAACAGCGCCTGTTTTTATCTGTACGGGGCATTCACAAGTGTTCTTAAAAATAATATTCTGTTGAATGCAAGAAGCAACGGAACAGGAACAGGAAAGAATTATGCCATTTATATGGCGAGTCCCGCATCGCTAACATCCGACTACAACGACCTGCTCGTAACAGGTACCGGAGGATTCATCGGTTATAACGGAAGTACGGATCAAATTGATACTACAGCATGGAAAGCTCTTGGAAAAGATGCACATTCCATCTCGGTAAATCCTACCTATACCAATACCGTCACCTGCGACCTGCATACGTGTTCCGCAGGAGTGTGGAATAAAGGAGAGATAATCCCGACAGTTACAGTCGACATCGACAATCAGCCAAGACCGGTAAGCCCGGCCAGACCCTGCATCGGAGCGGATGAAATAACGGCTTCAAATGCGCCTTCGTCCATAAGTGCAACCGTAAACCCGGTGTGCCCCGGAAGTCCGACGACCTTAAGTGTTTCGGGTGGTTCGTTGGGAACAGGCGCTACATGGCAATGGTACAGCGGAAGCTGCGGCGGAACATCTGCAGGAAGCGGAAACAGCATCTCCGTATCACCGCTTACAACCACCGACTATTTTGTACGTGCCGAAGGCTGTGCCGGGAATTCAGTATGTGCCAGCCTTACAATAAATACTAAAATAGCGTCTGTAGCTCCGGTATCGGCAACTGCAACTCCTTCGAGCATTTGCGCAGGTGATTCATCACTGATAACCTTCAGCGGTGGTTCACTGGGAACAGGCGCTACATGGCAATGGTACAGCGGAAGCTGCGGCGGAACCGCCGAAGGAAGTGGCTTAAGCATCAAAGTAGCACCTGCTGGCACTACCACCTATTATACAAGAGCCGAAGGCGACTGCAATAATACATTGTGTGTATCTGCAGTGGTTACACCGACTGTGTGCGGACAATCATGGACAGGGGCTGTAAGCACTGTATGGAATAACGCGGGAAACTGGTCGGCGTTGCAAGTACCGACAGGCAATACAGATGTTACCATCCCCAATGTAACGAATAAACCCGTTATTACGAATGCAGCCGTCTGCAAAGGAATTACAATTAACAGCGGCGCTACGGTAACTATCAATCCCGGCTTCTCACTCACAGCCAACGGACCAACTGTTCTGAACGGCGCACAGTGTTTGATTCTCAAAGCAGGTACAACCAAAGCCGCCTCCTTTATCGACAACGGAAACATCAGCGGAAGCGGCACAGCGAAAATTGAACGCTATATCACGGCCAACGACTGGCATTATATTTCAAGCCCTATTAACAATGCCACAGCGGCGTTGTTCAACGGCTGTTACCTGAAAAAATGGATAGAATCCACCTATGCCTGGATTAACATCACCAGCCCGTCAACGGCACTGGCTGTTACAACAGGATATGCGCTCAAGGCTACTGTGAACAAAACTATTGCATTTATAGGCAAACCAAATACAGGAGCGTATATAATACCGGTAACAAGAAATACAACGCAGGTTGCAAGTAAACGCGGTTGGAACCTTGTGGGCAATCCGTATCCCAGCACCATCAACTGGGACGCTGCAGGCCTGGTTAAAAATAACGTGGATAACGCGATATATGTTTACAACCAGCAGTACGCCACTTACGCCACTTATGTGAATGGCTTCGGTGTGAACGGAGGTTCTAAATATATTTCCCCCGAACAGGGTTTCTATGTAATGTGCTCCAACCCCTTCACATCTGGTTCTCTGAATATAGACAATTCAGTGCGGGTTCATAAAGACACCACCTTCTTTAAAACCGGCGGACCGGCCGATTATATAAGACTGAAAGCACATAAGGGTACTTATACCGATGAAATCGTTGTGCGTTATCTGAACGTGGCTACCGATACCTTTGATGCAATTTATGATGGGCTGAAGATGATTGGTGGCGGGACGCAGATTTGGTCAACCACATATGCTGACACTTCTATAAACTACTCCATCAATGCGGTATCAAGCATACAGCTTACGCCAGATATTCCGGTAATGTTCAAACCTGATGCAACCGGAACATATAGCATTACAGCAAGCGAATTCAACAGTTTTGATCCTTCAGTTTCTATTATTCTTGAAGACCTTAAGCTTAATGTAACAGTCAATATCAGACAGGATAGCGTGTACCAGTTTACAGGAGCACCTTCCGATGATATACACCGCTTCATGCTGCATTTCACCAATTGTGTGAACGCACCGGCAACCCCCGTTGTGATTCAAGCAGGCAGCGACCTTGTGTCGGATGCACTCGCTGGTAATCAATGGTACGAGCAGCAGACGGGTGCAATACCGGGAGCAACCGACCAGGTACTTACCCCGACGTTCAACGGGATTTACTATGTAATAGTGAACAGCCTGGGATGCTTTTCCGCACCTTCGAACCAGGTGTCGTATACGACTACCGGTATCAATAACCTCAGCAATACCGTCAATTTTGAACTGACTCCGAATCCTAACAACGGTATTTTCAGAATATCGTCTGATGGTTTTGTAAATGAGGAAGTAAACCTTGAAGTATTTAATATTCTTGGCGAGAAGGTTTATAGCGAGAAGCTCTCCGGCCTGGGCGTTCGTAACCTGAACCTGACTGACCTAGGTAATGGAGTGTATTATTTAAAAGTAATATCTGCAAATAATCACACTGTAATCAAATTTGTTGTGAACAGATAATACCGCATGCGATGCAGGGTTTTCAATTAATAATTATTTTTAGTAATTATTAATTGAAAATTCCGCAGGCGTGGTGTGCCGAACCGAATTTTCAGGAGAGTTGTTTTCAGGCGGTAAAACGCAGTAAAATTTTCGACTCAGTCAATCTTTTTTTTATCTTTGAATTAATTTAATAGCAAGGAAAATAATATTAAATATTGGATTGACTTGTCTGATTATGATATTGAAACAGCAGAAGCCATGCTTCAAAGCAAAAGATATTTGTATGTAGGTTTTATGTGCCATCAGACAATCGAAAAAGCATTTAAAGCATTCTTTACTAAAGTTAAAGCAGAAGTTCCCCCTTATAGTCACAGTTTATCATTTCTTGCTAAAAGAGGTGATTTTTATGAATCATTCACTGAAGACCAAAAGGAATTCATTGATCAAATAGAACCATTAAATATTGAAGCAAGATATCCATCGCATAAAGAGCGGCTCATGAAAAGCCTGACAGATGCAAAGTGTATTGAAATAATTGAAAAGACAAAAGAAATACAGCAATGGATAAAAGCGAAGCTATAGATAAAGTAAAAGCGTATAAACTTTTGCTGAACGATTATTTCCAACTGGAAAATGTATACCTGTTTGGTTCCTACGCAAGAAACACAAACAGAGAAGACAGCGACATTGATGTGGCAATTGTTGTCAACCATATTGACGGTGATTATTTTTCAATAAATCCAATACTTTGGAAACTGAGAAGACAAATTGATGACAGAATTGAACCTATCCTGATTGAGAAAGATTTTGACGACGCTAACTTCTTAGCAGACATTCAAAAGTTTGGAATAGAAATATTCTGATTACTGTGAATCGCTGTTCCTATTAGTCAATTCGAAAAATTAAACTGTCCAATTTTCCGGAAGCGTAGTCATTTTTTTCGGAAGCGTAGTCATTTATTCAGCAAGCGTAGTCATTTATTCCGGAAGCGTAGTCAACATTTCGGGAAGCGTAGTCATTTTTTCAGGAAGCCTAGTCAACATTTCGAGGCTGTTCAAAAAAGTGTGTCAAAGCGAATAAACAATTTTTAACTTTGACATATGGAGAAAAATAAAAGAGAAAAACGACCGCGATTAGAAGATTTAATACCGGACGAAAGTAAGAGAGCAGAAGTAATAAGTAGATTATATAATGGAGATCCCATAGTGGGTGATGGCGGGATTTTCACGGATATGTTACAAGCTCTTGTAAATGCTGCCTTAGAAGGAGAGATGGATTATCACCTTAAGGAGAGCAAACTCACCGACAAAGATAATCGGCGCAATGGCCATACCCATAAAACGGTTAAAAGCCGTGTCGGTCCTATTGAAGTTCGTACCCCAAGGGATCGTAATGGAGAACATGAGCCAAATCTGATAAAGAAGTGGGATCGGGATTTAGGAACGGGACTAGATGACATCATTTTAAGCCTGTATGCCCGAGGACATTCGGTAGAAGATGTTCGTTATCAACTTCGGGAACTTTATGGATTAGAAGTAAGTGCTGGAGCAATCAGTGCGGTGACTGACCGAGTTTGGTCAGAGATCATCGAATGGCAGCAACGCCCATTGGCTCCATGTTATGCTATTGTATATTTGGATGCCATACACTACAAGGTTAGAGAAGATGGCAGGATAATCAGTAAAGCTATATACACAGCTTTTGGAGTTACCGTAGATGGGCTGCGTGATGTTTTAGGCTTATATTTAAATGAATCCGAAGGTTCCCGGCAATGGGGTTTAATTTTAGAAGACATTAAGAAACGAGGTGTAGAAGATGTTATTTTCTTCTGTGTTGATGGGCTGACTGGCTTCCAGAACGTGATAGAGGCGGTTTTCCCATTATCCATTATCCAGCGGTGTATCGTTCATATGATTCGCAGTTCAACTAGGTTTGTTAGCAACAAAGACATCAAAGCATTATGCAGTGATTTACGGAAAATATATACAGCAGCGGACCGGCAGCAGGCAGCTATAGCATTGATTGCATTTGGCACGCAGTGGGACAGCAAATACAAGGAAATACGTCCAAAATGGGAAGAAAAATGGGAAGAGTTAATGGCATATATGGATTATAGTCAAAATATCCGCAGAATGATTTATACTACCAACCCTGTGGAAGCGCTGCACAGGGTAATGCGAAAAGTAACCAAATCAAAAGGCGCATGGAGTAATGATAAAGGATTATTGAAACAATTATACCTGGCATTAATGCACAACCAAAAAAGCTGGCACAAGAAAGCCCTGAGTTGGGTATCAATCCAGAAAGAACTTATGGAGGAGTTTGGGAGCCGTTATGAAAAATATTTATAATTATATACCTTTGCAGGGTTCTGCCCTTCCGCCTACGGCTTCAGGGCAGAACCCTGCACCAAGCAGAATGACACACTTTTCTGAACACTCCCAACATTTCAGGAAGCGTAGTCATTTTTACGAAAAGCCAAGTCAATAATTCAGCAAGCGTAGTCCTTTTTTCAGGAAGTATTGTCATTTTTTCGGGAAGCGTAGTCCATTATTCCGGAAGCGAAGTCAATATTTCAGCAAGCATAGTCCGTTTTTTGGAAAGCTTAGTCAATATTTCAGCAAGCGAGATGCCCCGTCGTTAGTCCGGGTATTGGAATTTACAAATGCCCTTTAGTACGTTATTGAGATGGAACCATTGCCGGTATTATAATTGGCTGTATTTGTCGTGTTGGTGCTTCCCGGATACCCGGTCCAGCTTGAGCCGCCGCCGCCGCTGCCGGTGCTGCCACCTGCCCCGCCATAATATCCACCGCCACCGCCTCCGCCTATACAAAGAGCGGAAAGGGGACCCGCATCACCACCAATGCCCAGACTACCCGGATTGGCACCGGATGTACCGCCTCCGGTTTGTGTGCCGCCTGTTGCAATACCCGAGAAGCTTGTTCCCGAGCCACCTGTGAGACCGCCGCCGATTCCACCGGCGCCACTGCTATAGCCGGAACCACCACCACCGGCAGCAACAATCAGCCTGTCACTGAGACTGACTGAGGTTCTTACGTCTGAAGCTCCTCCACCACCCCATCCATCGGAGGTAGAGCCACCGCATGGCAGCGCCATAACTTTACCGCCACCATTAAACCCGCCACTTGTTGCGCCCGGTCTTGTGGTTGGTTGTCCACCGACATAAATATAGAGCGTCGAGCCTGGTGTTACAGTAACAGTCGCTATCGCCCGACCGCCTTTTCCACCCGCAGGTCCTCCCCCTTGTGCACCTTTTGCATCAATGGAAATGCTTGCAATGCATGGTGGTACTGTCCATGTTTGAACAGCTCCGGTATATGTGAAAGAGGCAGTACCGGGAGGACAAGTAGCTGTTATCTGCTGTGTTGTTACCACCGAAACGCAACCGCTGACGGTAACCGTAAGGGATACATTATAGGTGCCGCCAATAGCCCAGGAAACAACCGGGTTTTGGGCAGTGCTTGTAGCCGGATTTCCACCCTGGAAAGTCCAACTGTAACTAGCGCCCGTCTGTGTGGGCGTGAAAGTAACCAACTCATTAACAAGTGGGTTTAACGAGCTCCATGTAAAGGTTGAGGGAATCGGGCCTATTACAGTGACACTGGTTGTGGCCACGCTGCTGTTACAATTGATATATGACATCACTGAGTATACCCCACCATTCGAAGTTGTAACATTGGTGATTGAAGGATTTTGGGCAGTAGAAGTAAATCCATTGGGTCCGGTCCAGGAATAGGTAGCATACGGAATAGCCGATGCTGTGAGATTCAATGTGGAAGTCAGACAAAGCGGTCCGTTATTTCCTGCCACAGGGGCTGCAGGTGGTACACAGTTACCGCACACCTCAAACCAGCCGTGGTTTTTATAGAAATTAATACATTTCGTATCCGTATTAAATATTTGTAACCCTTCAGCAGGATTTACTATTGCATTACGTTGCGCGGAAGTCATACGGTTAATCAGCACACCGGTAGTGGTGCCGCTTACATCGAGCATTGCTGATGGATCGGGCGCTGCATTGGAGCTGTTAATTGATACGCCCTGGGAAAATCCGTGAAGCGTGAACAGTAAACTGTGAAAAGTGAGAAAAAGACATATTGCACCTTTCAGGTTCAGGAAGCGGAAAGTAAATTTCAGATTTTTCATGTTCTTGCTGTTTTAATGCTTCTTTTCACAGGTTAATAATTATTGATTTACAATGAAACGGATGGTGGGCAATTCTCTCGCACCGATAACTTTCAACGTATAAACACCGGAAGCAAGATTCTGCAAACCAAATTCTTCCTGCACAAGTCCATTCACTTCTTTGCTGATAACACAATGGCCAAGCACATCATAAACAGTTATCGTGGCTGTGCCTTCCAGTTTATCACGAAGTGAAATAATAAACCTGCCGTTGTTCGGATTTGGATAAAGACTTAGTTCACTGTTGCCATCGACTGCCTTGATTCCTGTAGTCTGCTGTTTACCAAAATGTATAATAAAACGATTAATATCGTCTGTTGTTGATGCGGTAAATGAATAGGATGGATTTTCAACCAGATCAGTGATAATGCCGGATTTAATATCTTCCAGATAAATTCCTGTCTGTAATTTCAGACTTTCAAACTCTGAAGCCGAGATGGTATAAGTTCCATTTGCTGTTGGTGCGAAAGCCACGGGAATATCAGGATTACTCGCCACATCAGATATGCTGTTGATGGCGTATTGTTTTGTCATATCCGAAAAGTTCACCGACCATATCTGGTCAATTTCAGGAGTAATAATCTTGTAGGAATCCAAAGCACCGTCAAAATCATTGCTGGCATCGGCATTCACATTGATGATAATTTCGTCTGTCGTTCCTTGGTGCCCAAGGGTAAGTCTCACGTAGTCTCCTGATGCCAAAGACTTCAGAAAGGGTGTGTTGTTATGAATACGGATAGAATTATTCATTCCCAATGTGCCGCCCGCCGAACTGCTGCAGGTCACAAAAAAACCTTGCTCGGCTGCAATATACCGTGAACCGCCATTCACGCCAAGTTGTGTACCTCCATTATACACAGCATAGTTGGCGTAGTTGTTATTGTAAATATAGATTGAATTATCCACGTTGGTTTTAGTCCATCCTGTCGCTGCCATCCAGTCAATGGAGCTGGGATACGGATTCCCGACAAGGTTCCAGCCTCGCTTGCTGGACACCTGAGATGTGTTTCGTGTAACAGCAATAGACAGCACACCCGTATTGGGTTTTGCCGTAAAGCTAAAAACCTTGGTGGTAAGACTTTTCAGCGCATAGCCTTCCATGATTGCTAATGCCGCAGACGGAGACGTAATGTTGAGCCATGAGTAGTTTGACTCTATCCACTTTTTCAGATAGCTGCCGTTGAAAATAGAGGCTGTAGCAGTGTTTACCGGTTTACTGATATAGTGCCAGTCGTTGGCGAGGATATAGCGTTCAACCTTGGCGGTACCTGCACCGGTGATTGAGCCGTTATCTATAAATGAACCGGTTCCGCTGACATCGGATTTAATAACCATACAGAGCGCACCATTCAGGTTGGTCGGACCGGAAGCAGTAAGTGATTTTCCTGCACTGATGGTCAATATGCCACCACTGAGGATGTTCAGATCTTTGCATTCTGCCGCGTTTGAAATGGTTGGCTGTCGCGGTGTCCCGGATGGAATAGTCGCGCTGACAGTTGCACTGGGAATGCCACAGTTCCAGTTTCCCGCCGTGTTCCAGTCAATAGAAACCAAACCGGTCCATGTGGTTGAGGTTGCACTTGAAAGAACCACTGCCGTTGACAGTACCGATGTACAGTTACCAAACAGCACTTTCCCGGTGTACGTTCCATTCGGCTGTGACGTAAAATCGTAATATGAAGCATTGGCAGTGGCAGTATTCAGTATATTGCCTGAGCCATCACACAAATAGAAAGTCTGATTTCCGGTAATGTCGGACGTAACTGTAACGGTGCCCGAACCGCCGCAGCCACCTATGGCGCTGACCGTTGCATTGGGCAGTGGATTGATGGTAGCAATAACCGGCGTTCTCGATAAGGATTTACAACCATTATTATCACTTTCAGCATAATAGGTTGTAGTGGTGCTTATTGATGGCGTTGTCCATGGGCTGCCCGAACCAACAGGACTTCCACCTGAGGAAGAGGTGTACCAGTTGACGGTTCCCTGGCTGCATGCCGCGCTGAGTATAACAGTTCCTGTACCGCAGTTTGAACCGGGTGTGCTGGAAGTTATACTCGGTGTGATGCATTTAGCACCCAGCGTCATCGTGCCATACGATGAAAAAGACCCGGTGATGTGTCCCTGCCACGCATTATCCTGTATAGCTGCATTTCCTTTTTCCGTCCATTTATTGGAGCCGCTGCAAACCTCCCAGTTCACAAGGTTTATATCTGCCAGGTTCCCCAGACCGCTGCGCGTCAAATTTTTCCAGTACAGTGTAACGTCAGGATAAGAAAGATTGGAAGTGAGATTCCATTGCTCTGCGTTACTTGCATGGTCAATTCCTGAACAGATGACTGTCGGATTTGCAGGTGCAACAAATTGGTATCCGGCAGTGATGGTTGAACTTTGAGCGGGAGAAGCAATTGCCGCCGGTCCCCAAACAACATTTACACCGGCAACATCACCAATCGGAAAGTCGAAACTGTTGTTTCCGCTTTTAGTTACAATGCCGTCCACAAAGCTGAGAGAGTCGCCGCCGTTTGATGTTGCACCATTCTGAAATGTCATCATTGCACTATTGGTATAGTAAACGATACCGTTAGTGAAAGTTGCATTTGATGTAATCGACAAATTGTCGTTCAGGTTGATGTCTGTATTTCCTGTCGCGGTGTTATTGAATGTAATTCCGGAGAAGGAGCTGCCACCGGAGTGCACGGTCTGAGTGGCAGTGCCATCAAAAATTATACTGGATGTGCCGGAAGTAAATGTGCCATTATTTGTCCAGTTCCCGGCAACATGAAATATTTTATCTGAAGCATTGAACACACCGGCATTTATCAGCATATTCCCATACACCTTATTATTCGTTGAGTTAAGCGTAGCTGTACCACCGCTTTTATTAATCTCGACATTTTCAAAGTTTATTGCGCTTGTGCCACCAATGGTTTGCGTGGCTGTGCCGGTAAACTTCACCGTACCGTCAGTCTGGTTTGCCCCGATAAACACATTATTTGCAGCATTATTCGTGAAGTTTCCGGATATCACCATCGTTCCGGCAAGATCAACACTGCCTTGACTCGTGCCATGCGCTTGATTCGTGAAAGAATTTGATGTACCGCCCCAATACATTACCGTGCCTGCAGTAATTTTGATGGCTGCGCCATCATTTATCACGCCCTGTGACCGTGCAAGAGTGCTGAAAGCGAGCAATACCGGGATAAGAATAAATTTTTTCACAATATTTCACTATTAGTATATTTTCAACGAAAATCTTTAGTTCGGCGCAAAACTAAAATATAAGAAACCCTTCTTACAGATAATTCCTGATGCTTGATGGAAACAAATATAATATATAATATGCTGAAAACCTAATTTCTGCAACACCATGCTTTACACACAAAGCTTTCTCAGATGGTTCAATCGACAAATTGCAAAATTGAGCTATCAGTACCAAATAACCACACGTCCATTTGCGCCATTTCCGGATACCAGAGACGTAAACGCTCCACCACCGCCACCACCGGGGACAACGCCATCTCTGTAACCCTGAACGCCACCCCCTGCAGATCCTCCTCCACCGCCATTAGGGGAGCTTCCGCCATTGCCGCAATTGCCGGGGCTTGTATTCAGGTAATCACCATTTTCACCGGGAGTTCCATTAATGTTGATACAATTAAGGGTTGTTGCAGTTCCGCCTGCCCCACCGATACCACTTGCCGTTCCGGCACTTCCGGTAGCGGGAAGTCCGCCTTGCCCTCCCCCCGAAGTGATGATGGTGCTGCCATAGGTAAAAGTGCTGGCGCCTCCGGCAGTACCGGCAATTTGTGTTCCGCCAGCTCCGCCCGGACCACCAGTGCCGACAAAAGCGCTGTAGCTGCTCAGCGGAGTAACACTGATAATAGCTAAAGTATAGGCACCACCTCCTCCTCCTCCGGATCCTAATTTATTATAGGCAGCACCCCAACCGCCGCCCCCGCCGGCGCCCCACACCTCAACCATGATTTTTGTTATGTTGGCAGGAATAGTACCATTTGATGTACCTGTATTACTGATAATAATAAAATTTGAAAATCCCCCTGCACCTGTCGGACCTGTGGGACCTGTGGGACCCGTTGCGCCCGTTGTACCGGCTGCTCCGTTGCTTCCGTTTGTGCCTGTGGGACCCGTGGGTCCGACTGCACCTGCCTGACCTGCCAATCCTGCCGGGCCGGATGGTCCAACTACACCCGCGGGACCTGCAGGTCCTGTCGGGCCGATAATTCCGTTACCGGTGGCTAGCTTTATCCACTGTGTATGAGGTGCGTCCCAGTAATAAAAACCGGATGTGCCGTTTATAAAAGTCACTGTATCAAAAACCAACAGACTATTGGCGGGATTGACAACCGGCGAAGCAAGTGCCGTATCTGTGAGCGCAACCCGTGGAATACGCAGTCCCTGCGCGGCACTTGTAAGATCCAATATTGCGGAACCGTCGGGAGAACCACCGTTGGGGCTTATTGCCACGCCTACCGTTTGTGAGAAAATAGTTGTTGCCTGCATAATAATAATTACACTTATAAGTGCACCAATCATTATCATACTTACCGTTTTTCCTTTAATCAAGTTCTTCATCGCAAATAATTTATTAGTAAGAACATTTTCAGGTCGAAATAATTATTATTGGATATCCTTAGAAACACTTTTATACAACCTTCACTTTGACACAAATGTAACAAGAGATTTAATAAAAAGCTAATTTCGCCTCCGACCATATATTTAAACCCGATATTCTGCTTATTATAAACAGATGTTATCAGTAGTGAACAACATTTTATCATTTAACTACAAGAAAATTTAATCTGATGAAAAAGTCGTTGATAATTATTATTGTACTGATATTTATGAGTTCAGTTGGCACCATTGCACAACAGAAAAATTCAAATTACAGAATTGCAGACAAAATTCACGTCGACGGTGATGGCGGCTGGGATTACCTTTTCATGGATGAAGCCACACACCATCTTTTTATATCACACGGAATGGTGGTGCAAGTGCTCGATGTCAGTACAAAGAATGTTATCGCTACGATTCAAGATACCAGAGGAGTTCACGGAATCGCAATTGCCAATGACCTGAACAAAGGATTTATCAGCAACGGAAAAGATACTTCTGTAACAGTCTTTAATCTTCAGAATTTCACCACTATTGAAAAAATAAAAGTAACCGGAAATAACCCGGATGCCATACTGTACGATCCATTTACGCACCGTGTATTCACGTTCAACGGGCGCAGCAGTAATGCCACAGTGCTGGACGCAAAAACAAATAAAGTGGTAGGAACCATTGCCCTTGAAGGTAAACCTGAATTCGCGGTTACTGACAGCAATGGAAAAATTTATGTGAATATTGAGGATAAAAGCAACATCAGCGTAATTGATCCTGTTGCCATGAAAGTTATACAAAACTGGTCAATCGCACCGGGCGAAGGTCCCAGCGGGCTGGCTCTTGACAACAAAACGCATCGTTTATTCAGCGTCTGTGACAAATTGATGGTAATTGTTGACGCCTTGTCGGGAAAAGTAATAACAACGCTTCCTATCGGTGACCGTGTGGACGGGGTAGCATTCGATTCTGAAAAAAAATACGCATATAGTTCTAATGGTGATGGCACAATGACAGTAGTGGCAGAAGAAAATGAAAATACCTTCAAGGTACTTGAAAATGTGACCACTCAGAAAGGAGCACGCACCATCGCCCTCGATAAATTGACACACAAAATATATTTGCCGACAGCAGATTTTGGCGATACGCCGGAAGCAACGAAAGAAAACCCGCATCCGAGACCATCAGTAATCCCGGGTACTTTCACAATATTGGAAATTGAATTCTCGAAATAGTTATTGGCCGGTTCGCGCAGGTTTACCTTCCGCACCGCTTCTTCCTGACAAAGTCAAAAATACAATGTAGAAGCTATCTGATAAGACAGTGTGACGCGTCCTTTTGAAGTAGCTCGTTTTGCTGATTATATTTTTATTAGAATGCCGTTTGGTGATTAATTTATTATATATTTGTTCGTCACATAAGTGGTAGTTTTACGCGGTATAATTACTGAGCAACGGTGACCATAAGATTGAATCAGAATTGAATTTTCAGAAACTATTGATTATAAACCAACCCCAATTTGTATGAAAAAAATTCTTCTGGTATTGTTTGCCTGCAGCACGGTAATAATGGCTGCTGCACAAGCAAACTTTGACATGAAAAAAATTCCGACAACCAAAGATGGTGAACAGTTCAGTTATTTTTTCAAAACTTCGCCCGATGAGTTTCGCTCGGTTTACATTATCCCGGACAACAACCCTTTCAGTACAGGCAACAAAGGTGTTTATATCCGGAACTTTGATTCCGAGATTACGAAGTCTGATTTGGTCAACCTGCCCGATGCTGCCCCAGGCTATCTTGCTGTTTACAGCTTTGGCGACTACAATGTTTTAGCGGGTTCAATGGACGAAAGCCCGCTGAGTTTTGCAAAAGACAACAAGCTTGTAATTACCGATGATGCAGGCAAAGTACTGGTAGAGCAAACATACAAACTGCATGGTAAAAAGCACACTTTTACGGGAATGCCGGCAATCAGGATTTCGGAAGATAAAAAATACATGCTTGTGGTGAATATTGAAGTGAGACCACCCGAGAAACCCCGGCTATATGATGACCCTGCCACCATTTTTGTCGATGTGTATGATTCTAAGCTGAAGAAAGTACGCGAAGATTCCGTACAGCGGGAAGATGTTTTTGGCAGCATCACCTTCCTTAATGATGTGGATTACGCCTATGTGAATGGAACGGTAGTAATGATTGCCTCACAACCAACGGCAATAACAAAAAAAACCAAAGGAACCATATTTGCAGCGGCATCCGATAAACCGGGTTCATGGAAACTCATTCTGTCTGAAGAATACTCCAAAGGTACGTTCAATTATACATGGTGCATCAGTAATAAAGGAATGCTTTGCATCAGTGGTATGCAGTCACAGGGAGGATTTGTCGGAAGCGGAAAAAGTTCAATTTTCTTCATCAGTAAAGACCTGACATCAGGAGGCAGTGCCACTGTAAAATCATATTCCATTGATAAAACCTTCAGCGAAAAATTTCCGGATGTTGATAAGAAAAGCATCAAGTTCATTACGTCTCCAAGTAAACTTGTGAAGCTCGATGATGGCGCCCTTTATGTGTGTGAATACCGATTATCGGTCAGTTCATCACAATCCTCGGCAACCTCATATTTTATGCAAACCATGGGGTTGATAAAATTCGATTTTGATGGTGAAATACAATGGGCCAATGTGATTAAAAAAGACGTGTGCAGTAAAAAATATGTTTCGGAATTGTTCTGTAAAGCATTTGGCGATGGCACAAGCACCCATCTTTTTTATTACGACAATCCGGCAAACGTGGTAAGTGCAAAAATGGTGAGAGTAAAAGTGGTCAATCCGGACAAGCTTTGCCTGGTGCATGCGGTAGTTGATGCCGATGGTAAAATAACGAAGAAAATAATCTATAAAGTGGGCAGCCAGCTTGCCCTTGTTGATTTGAGCCAAACGAAAAGAATTGAGGATGGCAACTCATTTATTTTCGTCGGTACAGGACTTAAAATTGGCAATAAAGTTCCGTATTTCGGGATACTGAATCTGGAATAACACCTTCATTTATACCAATAATTCGAAATTATATTTAGAAGAGGCTGTCTCAACATCGAGATGGTCTCTTTTTTTATTGGACCAGAATAACTCAATTCGTATGTGCGTATTAAAACAAAAAAATGCCGCCTCAATCATTGATTATTAGCGGCATTTTGATAATAATGTGACCCCGGAGGGATTCAAACCCCCGACTTTCAGAACCGGAATCTGACGTTCTATTCAGCTGAACTACGGGGCCGTTTCACGAGCACAAAAGTACAAATTTCATTTGATAATTTCAGATAATGAATTTCAACAGTTAACTAACTGTAAGGTTTGAACATAGGTCTATATTATTCTCATACGCCTCTGATATTTTTTCGTTTTTCAATATCTTTGCCAATGTATGCACCCGGCTCGGTGATTTGACCGCAAACATACACGATATCTTTAAATCCAGAACATGAGCAAAACGGTTAATTATCCTGAAACTTTTGCACGCTTCTACGATGTGATATATGCACGTCTGCGCCACAAAACAGATTCCGATTTTTTTATGAATGAGATTGCGCGCTGCAAAAACCGCGTACTTGAAATAGGCACCGGAACAGGACGCTTCTTCACAGAGGCTGTACAAAGGGGCGCTGATATTTATGGTATTGATGTAAGCCGCAGCATGATTGACGTTCTGAAGCGAAAACTTGCTCCGGAAGACCAATTCCGGGTTACCGAAGATGATTGTGTAACAATGCATCTCGGGTTGAAATTTGATTTGATTCTCGCACCGTTCAGAGTGTTTTCGCACATTATTGAAGTGGAACAACAGCTGGCAGCGTTGAATAATGTTGCACGCCACCTCGAACCGGGCGGCTGTTTTATTTTTGACTTATACGTACCCAACCCAAAAATGCTCTCCGAAGGTCTGGACGATGTGATGGATTTTTCCGGGGAATACGAACCGGGCAAAAAGCTAAAACGATACTCAACCATGAAAGCCGACCTTGTAAATCAGGTCAGCAGTGTTACCATGCGATTTGTTTGGGACGAAGGAAATAAACAACTGGAAGAATGCTGGGATTTCAAAATGAGGTTTTATTTCCGTTACGAGATTGAGCACCTGATTGCCCTCTCTGATCTGGAACTGGTGACCATTTATGGCGACTACTTAAAAAGTCCGCTGGAAAGCACTTCCAAAGATTTCATTGTAGTATGTAAGAAAAAATAATTTCAAACAACACGTATCACACAACACCATCATACAAAAAACAAGAAAATAATAGAAGTGTATGGCAATACCTACCAGTAGAACCGATCAAGCAGCGGAGGTTAAAATAGATATGACACACTGCACACTCTGCGGCAATTGTGTTATGGTTTGTAAAGATTTCTCACTTGAGATTATTGAAGATAAAATTGTATTCGGTCGCAACCCATTGTTTGGGTGTATTGGTTGCGGTCAGTGCGAGGCGGTTTGCCCGCATGATTGTATCAGAGTACAGGGCAGAACACTCACAAGCGATGACTTTTTTCCGCTTCCCGCTAAGGAAGAAAGCGCGGACTATACCCAACTGCTCAGGCTGATGAACCACCGCCGCAGCATACGCGATTTTCGCGATAAAGAAGTTGAACAGGAGGTAATTGACAAGGTCCTGAACGCAGCAATGACTGCGCCTATGGGACTTCCGCCATCGGATGTTGAAGTGCTTGTGCTGCAAGGAAACGATAAGGTGCGCACATTTTCAAACGACGTGATGGACTATTTCAAAAGTATAGGGTGGCTGTTCTCTCCTTTCATGCTCACCATGATGCGTCCGTTTTACGGAAAAGAAATGATAAAACTGATGCGCGGATTCATCACGCCGCTTCTCAGCTTTATGGCAAAAGCACGCAAGGAAGGAAAAAATTATTTGTTATACGATGCCCCGGTGGCCTTGTACTTTTATGGAACACCTTACTGTGATCCGGCCGACCCGCAAATTGCCTGCACCTACGCCATGCTTGCAGCGGAATCGCTGGGTTTGGGAACATGCATGATTGGCAGTGTCGGTCCTTTTATTCAAAAAGGAGCTTACAAACTCAAAAAGAAATACGGCATTCATCCTAAAAATCAGATGGGGCTGATGTTGATTATCGGATATCCGAAGCTTCATTATAAAAAGACTATCAGACGCAGCTTTGCAAAAGTGAACCGCTACTGATTTTTCTTCTTTTTACGCTGAAACAATTCCTTGAAGGTGTTGAATTCACGACGGTAGAATACACCGACTCCCTGCGTATAGGGCGCGTTATTACTCAAATAGTCATTCTGATTGGAACGGTTAAAAACGCTGAGCTTCACCTTGTCGGTGATTTTCACCTCCACGTTTACATCGCCCACGATAGTGTTTGAGTTTTGAGTGGCCGAATTGGCAGAACCACCACCCACTCCGAGGTTGCTTTCTATAGTAACCTTATCATTGAACAGCTGGGTACGCAAGGCAACCTCAACTTCTTCGCGCGTTATCTGATCGCCGGGGCGATAATTAACACCAATGTCCACATCTTTTGAAATCTGCGAAAGCCAGTTGCTCATCTGGTTTGAGAGCACTTCCGTAGTGCTTTTACCGAGAAATCCCGTGCCACTGCCCTGCGCGTTGGTACCGGTCACCCCGGAGCTGTAAAAGCTGTTAAGCACCAGCAGTGTGAGGAAATTCGATGAAAGATTTCTGTTCACTTCTGCCAGATAAGGACTCTTTTCAAAATCGGAAAGCGAGGGAAAATCAATTTCAAAACTAAAGGTTGGGTTTACTAATTTCCCCGACATATTAATGATACATTCTACCGGTACAGAGCGGCTGTTAGTATCAACACCCAGCCCTGCCAGACCTGCTTTAACGCGGTAAATCGCCTTGACATCCAGATCGGCATCGTATGGATCTCCGTTCCATCGTATGGTTCCGCCCTGTAAAATATCGAATCGTTTGTTAATTACATTTTCAAAGGTAAAAAGATAGTCACCGCTTTTAATCGTGTAATCGCCGTACATTTTAAAACTGCCGTTGGTATTAATCTCCATCTGGATATTTCCATTACCGCGGCCTCTGATTCTATCTCCCACCTGTGGGTCAAACATAATCTGCACTTCGGCATCATCGGTTACATCAAACGCGAAGTTCATCTGTATACCTGAAAGGTCAATGGCTCCGTTCACATCATTAATAGCTGTTCCTGCATTCCTGAAGTGTATGTATTTATTTTCGCTCACCGATGATGTCGAACTCATCGGAATAAATAATTGCGTTCCTTTTTCGGTTTTCGCATGGATATCCATATTGATATTTTTGGCATCACCATAAATGCGTGCATTCCCCGAGGCAAATGCTTTACCGTAAAACAATTCGTTCAGTGCGGCATTTGTATTCATACACATCAGGCTGCGAGGCTGAATATTGATATCGAACCTGAAATTTTTGAAATTATCATGCATTACTTTTCCGTTCACCCAGGCCGAGTCGGCATATGGCTGATCAAGCACCAACATGCTGTCGAAGCGTATTTCATTTTTCAATATCTGAACATCTTCGGGCGCACAGGAGTAAATTGTGTTCAGGTAATTGATTTTGAAAAATGTTCGCCACAATTTCAAACGCCCTTCCAGCACCGGATTTGCGTTCGTTCCGGTAAGTGTAAGGCTGCCTGTGGCATTTCCGTTTATAATTGAAGCGGTCTCGCCAAGGTATCGTGAAAGTGCTCTCAGGTCGAGCTTTTCAACAAAAATATTCAAATCGAAATTATTCTTTTTACTTAAGGGGAAATAATATCCCTTGGCAATCAGTGGTTTTATAGTCCCGATATCACCGCGATTCAGCACTTGTGCATCAATGGAAATGCCTTTGTTGATATCATCCCAGTTGCTTTTCACAACGGCATCGCCCAACCTGCTGCCGTTAAATCCAAGGCCGGTTATATTAAGGTCGGCGAAATAGGTGGGTGCGGTATAAACATCAAGCAAACTCGCCGTACCGGTTACCGTTCCGTCAAGATCGAAATCATATGCATTGGAAAGAAAATCAAAATCGGAAAGGTTAAAGGAGTTGAAACTGAGATTTAGAGAGTCCTGAGGATTTTTAGACAGGACGCCGTTAACAGCAAGTTTTTGTCTGTTGCATTCCAGCCGCACATCACGAAATTCAAACCGAGAAGAATCAATCAGAATCCGGCTGCCACTGCTGATGAGCCAGAGTGAATCGTCCACAACCACCTGCGAATTGGCAAGACCGATGGTCATCCCGGCATTCTCGTGTATAAGCGCGTATGCTTTGATATCGCCGGAATTGCGGTCTTCAAAACGATTGTTGTTCCACAGCAATTGAGATTTGATACTGTCGTTGCTCACAAAGGCATTCATTCTTACATTATGAATCCATGTGCTGTCGGAGAGTTTAAGTGTATCGGAAAGAAGATTGGCCGTAATATAGTTGTGCTGTGTTTCGGCTCTGAATTCAAGGTTCAGAAGTTCAATTCCATTAAGACTGATTGCCTTTGACCTGCCCTGCACCGCCATACTGTTTTGCTCGGAATTAAAGCTGCCAAACAGTTTAGTATCTGCCGCCAGACTCAGCCCCGGCACAAAATATTTTGCAACAGGAGTCGCGTTATAAAAAGTAATATCAAACTCAAAAAGCTGTTTAGCTTTAATTTTTTCGAGGGAGTCGCGATTTAGCTTAATCCCCGGAAGGTAAGCAGAGATAAATTTATAGGCAGAAGCAGGAATTTCCTTAAACTCAAAAAATCCTTTGAACCATGCATCCACATAATCAGATTTCAGATTAAATGTTCGGTAACCGGTTGTATCGCGATGCGTGTCGAGTTCCAGTTTGCTGAGATAAAATACATTTTTACCTTCCTTATAATTTGCATTCGTGATGGATGCAGAGCCTTGCAAATTATCGATTGTATTACCTTTAAAATTAAAGTTCAATGAACCAGAAACATCAGAAATGGAATCTGTTTTTATCCATTTGAGCACCTTCATATTTGCATAGGTGACGCGCGAAATAAAATCGAAGGCCGGTATAGTATCGGTAAAATCAACACCTCCGTCAAAATTGGTCACAAGATTGGGGTCATTCACGGTCAGGTGTCCGTTAAATATTTTTTTTGCGAGGGTAGCATTCAGCGCTATTCCGGTGTATGAATATTGATTAAAATCGAGACGGCTGACAGTCCCTGTCAGCGAAAGGTCGGCCGTTTCGGCACTTATTCCCTTACCGTCGATAGCAGCGTTGATGCTCACTTTGCCAAGTCCGCCCTGACCGTTTAACAGCGTTCCCAAATCAAAATCTTTGGTAACCAAACGGCCCGAATATCCGAGCAAACTATTTTTCATGCCTCCTTGCAATTTAAGGTCGGTCGTTATTTTTCCGATATCAGTAATAAAATCTGCTTTAGCAACAAAATCGCCCACAAACCCAGTAAAAAAGCCTGTTACGCTCACGTTACCCAGTTTGGCAAATTCAGGTGGAAGATTCAAATGTGTCGCTGTTCCTCCGGTCCCGGGAATCAGAAACCGTTCCAGATCACTTTTGCTCGTACTCGCCCGGTGAACAGAAGCATGAATGTACGTTTCTTCAATCAAAGGCAGTCCATTGGTAGCAATGTCTCCCTCAAACCATGTAGAGCGGCCATACATAAGTTTCATCTTTCGCCCCTTCAGGTTTTTCACCTTTCCCCTAACCTCAGCAATAAGCTTGATTTTATTATTCATTCCCCACATTTCCGGCACAAAAAAAGCGATATCGCAGGTATTTACTACACTTGCTCTGATTGTGGAAACCATGTTGACTTTGTTGACAAAATCATTGAAATCATCCCATTCATTATACTCAAAAGCTAAATCCAGATCCAGATTTGTAAACGGAGTTTTAATCTTAAGGCCGGTGGTTCGTATTCCTTTCGAACTTACAGAAGCGAGCGTACTCATGCTGTTCAAGACAAACCCGCCTCTTTCAGCCAGGCTGATATTCTTTATCTGAGCATTTATCGTATCTCCGCTGATTGTAACATCACTGATTTTCAAATTTAAATTATGAATATCCAGATTATCAAAATCAATACCCCTTGCCAGGGTATCTTTCTCAAAATTACGATAGGTAAAACGCGAGTCAGTAATATTCAAACCGGTAACAGCAAGCTTCCAGGGTGTTCCACCCGAAGTAGTTACGGTATCGCGCGAAGTATAATTATCGATAATAAATTGCAGATTGAGCGCATGCTCACCTTTATATTGTTTCAGCGCCACCAGCCCATTGTCGAGGGTAAGTTCATCAACATTCAGCACATGATCTTTCAGGTGAATATCGCCCACATCGAGCACCAGGCGCCGCGCCTTCAGAAGAATGTTTCCATGAAGGTCATCTATCCGGACATCTTCAAGTACAACGTCCAGAAAAAATGCAATATCGACACCCCCGACGGATACTCTGGTTTTCAGTTCAGACGAAAGGTAGGTGGCAATGCCTTGTGCAATAATGTTCTGGACTGCATTACTGCGCAGCAATGTATACAGAGATGCCGGAAAAACAACCAGCACTAAGTACAGCCAAAGCAATATAGTCCGGAATTTTTTAATATTTTTGGTCTCGTTTAAATGAGTAACGTTTCATGAGTATATATATTTTAGGCATTGAATCTTCTTGCGATGATACGGCTGCAGCTGTTTTCTGTGACAATGTCATGTTGTCTAACGTCATTGCCGGTCAGGATATTCATCGGCTTTACGGAGGCGTTGTACCCGAATACGCTTCACGCGCACATCAGCAAAACATTATCCCCGTAATTGAGCAATGCCTAATTAAAGCAAAAATAAACAAAAAAAACATACATGCAGTTGCCTTTACACGCGGTCCGGGGCTGCTGGGTTCATTGCTTGTGGGTACTTCTTTCGCAAAAGCCTTTGCTCTTGGCTTAGGAATTCCACTCATCGAGGTCGACCATATCCATGCCCATGTTCTGTCTCACTTTATTGTGGAACAAGGAAATGATAAAGCGATTCCGCCATTCCCCTTTCTCTGTTTGGTTGTTTCGGGCGGACATACACAAATCATTCTTGTAAAAAGCCATTTCGAAATGGAGGTTATTGGTCAAACCATTGATGACGCGGCCGGCGAAGCATTTGACAAAGGAGCCAAAATTCTAGGGCTTCCGTATCCTGGCGGACAGATGGTTGATAAGAATGCCCTTGGCGGAAATCCGCATGCATTCACACTTCCCGAACCTGCCGTTGGAGAGCTCGATTTCAGCTTCAGCGGACTGAAAACATCCTTCCTTTACCTTGTTCGCGATCATTTAAAAATTAATCCAAATTTTATTGAAGAAAACCTTGCCAACCTCTGTGCTTCGCTTCAGTATTCCATCGTAAAAATACTCACCGGAAAACTCGAAAACGCTGTCAGAAAAACAGGCATCACTCACGTCGCAGTTTCGGGCGGCGTTTCGGCAAATTCAGCATTGCGTTCGGCACTGCTGCAAGGGCAGGCAGAAAATAAGTGGACAGCATATATTCCTGCAACCGTTTATTCTACTGATAATGCCGCCATGGTCGCCGTAACCGGATATTATAAGTATATTTCAAATCGTTTTGCAGCACAAAACACATCACCCTATACCAGAACTTAATCCGACATCAATTGCGAAGACCGGCAAACATCGTGCAGCATCTTTCAAAAAGCCTGTTATTGGTGTTTTTCGCAATCGGCATGCTCATGCCCCCTGACGTCCAGGCCCAGCATAATAACGACGGACGCGATACGCTTCTGAAGAAAAAGTTCGAAAAAATGCATCCTATCGGCATGGTGATTAAAACCAATATTCTTCCGATTATCTGGGGAAACGTCCCATATACCGCCGAATACCGATTGGTCGGCGAATTCATGACCACCCGAGGGCAATCTTTAAGTATCGGCGCATCGTATCTTGGCAAAAGTATGTTATTGATATTATCTGAAAAATCTTCCCAAAACAAAGGGCAACCGGTACTTTCAGTCAATGGTTACAGGGTCCAGGCTGCCTACAAATTCTATTTCATTAAAAAGAACTTACGACCTGAAGGGCCGTATCTCGCGCTTCATTCCTCATGGTCAAGTGCCCGTATATTTGAAAAAGGAAATACCGCCGATTACTATTCAGGAAGTCATTTCAATGTAAATATTTTATTTGGAGCTCAGGTAATTGCAGCCAATAAAGTGGCGATTGATTTTTTTCTCGGTCCGGGATATAAAAATAACAAATGGAGTGAGCACATCCCGGGCGCTACAAAAATTATTGATATAACAAAATTCGGGCTTATTTATAGTGGTCATCTGAAATTCACGCTGGGTTTTAATGTGGGCATAACTTTATAAAACCGGGACGCGATTTTCGAAAAACACAATCAAACAGTAATTATTGCAAATTTGACATTAATTTATACTTTTGCACATTAACACGTAAAATAATGAAAAGACTAAGTACATTATTGATTGCCATGGTAATTATGGCATTAGTTGCATGCGAAGAAGAAACTCCGGTAAACAGGCCTACTTCTGCAAAAATGCGCAGTTCAATGGAAGATGACGTTTGGATGAATCAGCACACAGTAATTTCCGGATTCGGTCATACAGGGAGTCGTTGTTCTAAAATTGATACTACGAACCGTTTTAGCTATGGTCCTTGCCAAACGTTCAAAAATATTGATTCAACCTTTCTCCCGACACGGGTAAATATTAATTTTTGGACCTTATTTAAGAAAACCGGCATTACCACTAACCTCGTGATCAGCATTGACAATAATGGGAAAAATATTTTTTGGGCAGGTTTGGATTTGAAAGACCAGGTTAAGAAAGCGGATGAATGGACAAATATTAACGCCGCATATACTTTGCCGGCAGATATTAAACCCGATGACCGCATCAGTATCTACGTTTGGAATCCGAACAACAACATCGCATTCGTTGATGATTTCGATGTTGAATTTCAGAAATAAAGGCTACCTGAATTCCTTTTCACCAAACTCTTCAGGCACATTTTTATTATTGTATTTTGATGGGCACTTCAGCACCATTGACGATGCAATAAAATGCTCACCGGTCATTTTCCCGGTAACCACAACTTGTTCCAGCTTAATAAAATCCTGAGGTTCAGCGCCTCTGTAATAGACCTGTTTTACCAGGTTTTTGCTGTCTTTCATGAAAAATGAAAAATAGATTATCCCGTCAAGGGTATCATTTCCAAAAACCTTGTCGCGTTCAAGGCTTCCGATGATACTGAAATCTCTTTGAGGGTATCGGGCTGCCTGCGCAAAATCGGAATAGGTATCGGGCTTGTAGGTAAGGCTAATCACTACGCCGATGGCTGCAACTAAAGCGATAAGGATAACAATATGTTTGATTTTCATCGAAAATAATTAATTATTAACCCTTCACAAGAATTTCTTTCATCATACGTATTTGCTCGGGAGTGCCCAGTACGAATAACTTCGAATCGGGCATCAGCACGGTATCGGGAATGGGGTTAATGGTATATTCGCCATCAGGTGTTTTGAATCCGATAATATTGGCACCGGTTTTTATGCGAATTTCCAACTCCCGTATGGATTTATTTCTGAATTTTTCCGAAAGGCAATTACACGTTATTTCCACTAGATTGGTTTCATCTTTACCATGTACTGAAATGTAATCAAGAAAATCAACAACATCAGGATTCACAACCAGAGAAACCATATGGGCGCCGCCCACACGTTCGGGCATCACAACATTATTTACACCGGCCTTATACAATTTCCGCTCAGCACTGTCGTCAGCGGCGCGGCTTACTGTAATCAGTTTGGGATTCAGCGACCGCGCCGAAAGTACCACAAAGAGATTATCAGCATCATTTGGCAGTGTAGTAATCAAAGCTTTGGCAGTTTTTACGCCGGCACGTATGAGTACATCATCTTCTGTAGAATCGCCTTCAATGATTAAAATCGTGTTATCATCATTAGCAATAACCACATCGTGTTTGTTATCAATAACAACAAACGGACGACGATGCGCCTTAAGCTCTGCAACAGCCTGTTTGCCGTTACGACCGTATCCACAAATAATAATGTGATTTTCCATTTTCTTTATCCCTGACTTTTTCTTGAGTTCTCTGAAAACGCTTCGTAAATTACCCTCAATAAAATGAGCAGCCACTACCGACAAGGTGTAAGTGACAATACCAATACTTGTTATTATCAGGATAATTGTAAAAATCTTTCCGCCATCCGACAATTCATGAACCTCTTTAAAACCAACTGTTCCAACAGTTATAACCGTCATGTAAAGTGCGTCCAGAAACCGGAATCCTTCAATAACAGAATAGCCGACAACGCCAAACGTAAGCACAAGTATAAACAACAGCAGTGCGGTCAGCAATTTTCGGGTACCAAAGATATTTATGCGCACTGCCATATTGAATTGTTATGTATTGCCTAAGACGTGGTCTGAGATTATTATACAAAATTACTTAAAAAGATTGGTTTTGACACCTTAATTGAGGCTCCGATTTTTCACGGCTCAATACCCTGGTATCGTTGAGCTTAATTCTATATTATCGGGTATTGAGCAAGGTATGCCCGATGCGGCAATCAAGGCATCGTTTATTATTGCAGTAAGCATTCTTAAGCTGCAGCAGTGCCTGTGATTGTAATGCCGAGCCCGATTTAATACCGCAATCATCAAACTTCTGTGTGATATTATTTTTCTCTACCGGAAGTTCGTCAAGCAGCGAAAGTGCCCTGTCTGTAAAACGAATGTCGTCTTTTATTCTGCCCAGAGCGAATAAAAAGGGAACTACCGCATTGAGGATAACTATATCTGTGAATGCTCTGCTCATTTTCCGGCTCCCCCTTGAAGTGGGTGCGTCAAAATTATAATGCGTCAGCCAGTAATCGGATACCCCGGTATCAAAAAGCGCTGTCAGTTGGGTGATATCGGTGCATTCAAGTACTTCAGAAAGCATTGAGGACGACTTATAAATCAAAGATGCAAATTGTGCCAGACGCAATGTTGGAAATCCTGCCGGTCTGAGGCGGTGAAATTTCCAGGTGTGTCCGGGCAAAGGCTGCAATTGCCATTTATTACGAAGAAAAAAATACTCTTTCTGCAGCAGCACAGGGTAATCATCGGTAAACTCCTGGTGCAATAATCCGGCCTGCCCGAACAACAAAGCTTCAAGCTGAAAAATATCGTCCTTATGCCGGGCGAGTATTTGCAAAGGAAGCGAACGAGCCAGCAATTCAAAGGGTTGGGCATTCAATCCAAATCCAAAAGCACGGGCATTATAAATATAAAAACATTGCTCCCAATCGCCTTGCCGTGAATTCAGTTCATTAATTACAGCATCTGTTTTCATTGCAAATCGTTCAAAAACAAGATTATTCAACCACGATTGGATAATAAAAGGCTCAACGCTATTTAGACCGGCGGCACAGGGAATCCATGACCTCCCCGATTGCATCCCTTCATATCTTTGGAGAAGCTGATAATCAAATGTGCCGGCTAACTCTATGGTTGGAAAAAATGCGCAGCCGATATCAGCTGAAGTTGCGTCAGCATTATACACAACGTGAAGAATAACAGTATTATATGCATCGTCATCTTGATGTCCATGTTTTTTCCAGTCGGAAGCATTTACATGAATTTCAATATTTCCTGCCCAAAGTGTATCCGCAATCCGAACCCTTGCGTTTGTAAAATCAGGACCTGAATCAGTATTCAGATGACCGGGATGAAGCACTTCAACTTCCTCACCATCAGTGGTTTTTAAAATTGAACCGCATAGGCGAAACCGCCAAACATAGGAAAGAAATTCCTCGTTTATCATAGTAGTTTTTTCTTTCAAAAATATAGAAAAATCATCAAACCTGTTGTTTGGGCATACAGATTTTAATTAATAGTTAAAAAAACTTGCAAACACACACAAGTATGTTGTATTTTTGTCAATTATTATTTGTGTTGAGTTTCAATGAAAGACCTTGGTTTACTCATCAAAAATATTGAAGATAGGGCACGCAATTTAAAAGTTAAGCTTTTACGTTATGAGTCTGAAAATTCCAGATTAGCAGACGAAAAAGTTCGGTTGCAAGCTATAATTGGACAACAAGACGGTCAGATCAGGCAATTGGAAGAAAAAATAAAAATGCTGAAGATAGCCCAGGGCTTGGGAAAAGGAAAAGATACTACCCGCGCCAAGTTGAAAATAAATGAGCTGATCAGAGAAGTTGACAAATGCATTAATTTATTAAATAAGTAGTTGGACAACGCACGAAAAAAATGAGTGAATTTTCGATAACAGTTTCAATCGCCGACAGGAATTACAAACTTACGATTGAAAAGGAGGAAGAAGAAACGGTGCGTAAGGCTTCAAAGCTTATAGATGAGAAAGTTAAAGAGTACGCAAGGTCTTATGCATTCAAGGACAGGCAGGATTTGCTTGCGATGGTTGCCCTGCAATACACCACAAGTTCCCTGAACCTCGAGAAACTGATAGCCGAAAACAAAACTGAAATAACAACAGGCCTTCAGTCCATTATAACAATCCTTGACGAGCAGTAAAACTGCCAAAACGTTCTTTGAACCAAAATATTAAGATTTACCCGCGGTAATTCAATTAAGTTTGATAAACTCAACACAAGTTCAATTAGGGTGAAGCTCATGATAGATAGGATAGGCCTTATCCCGGTTATGCCGGGCTCCTCGTTTCGGGGACATTGGAAATCCGAAAAAATCTGGCAGCCCTATCCATGTCTTTTTTGGGGTTTATACTAAACTCCCTGATTATCGCGGGTTTTTTATTTTCTGTCGTTATTAATATTCAACTATTACAAATATAAAAATCACCTAAACCTATATAAAAACCACTAATTATGAATCTAATCATTTTTATCCTGATTTCTGTTATCGGCGGACTGGCAATTGGAGGCCTGGTTACCGGTACAATTATCAGGAAGGCCATCGAAAAGAAAGCAGGGCATATTATTAAAGATGCCGAGAGTGAAGCCGAAGTAATGAAAAAAGAAAAAATACTTCAGGCACGCGAAAAATTCCTTCAGCTTAAAGCAGAACATGAAAAGGCAATTACCGAAAAGAACAATATAGCCCTTAAGAATGAAAACCGCATTAAACAGAAGGAACAGACACTTTCACAAAAGCTTGAAGAACTCACTCGTAAAGAAAAGGAACTGACAACTGTACGTGAAAACCTCAATAATCAACTCGACCTCCTCAATAAAAAACAAGCAGAAGTTGACCGCTCACACAATCAGCAGATAGAGCAGCTGGAAGCCATTTCAGGGCTGTCGGCCAATGAAGCCAAACAGCAGCTTGTTGAAACCCTCAAAGGCAATGCTCAGGCTGAAGCAGCTTCACATATCCGTGAGATTGTTGAGGAAGCAAAAATGACAGCGAATCTTGAAGCAAAAAAGATTGTTATCAAAACCTTACAACGCACTGCTGCCGAGCATGCCATTGAAAATACCGTATCGGTATTCCCTATAGAAAATGACGAGATAAAAGGCCGCATTATTGGTCGCGAAGGCAGAAATATCAGAGCGCTGGAAGCCGCCATTGGCGTTGAAGTTATTATTGATGATACGCCCGATGCCATCATCATCAGCGGATTTGATCCGGTACGCAGAGAAATTGCACGTCTGTCGCTGCATCAACTCGTTACCGACGGTCGCATTCATCCGGCACGTATCGAAGAAGTCGTAGCTAAAACAAAGAAACAAATTGAACAGGAGATTGTGGAAGTTGGAAAACGCACCACCATCGACCTTGGCATACACGGGATGCATCATGAACTGGTCCGTCTGGTCGGTAAAATGAAATATCGTTCATCATACGGACAAAACCTCCTGCAGCATTCGCGCGAAGTTGCCAACCTGTGCGCCACCATGGCTTCAGAACTCGGATTAAATTCTAAACTGGCAAAAAGGGCAGGACTGCTTCATGACATAGGTAAAGTTCCTGACAATGAGCCGGAATTACCACATGCAGTTTTAGGGATGCAGCTTGCCGAACGCTTCAAGGAAAAGCCCGAAGTATGCAACGCTATTGGTTCTCACCACGAAGAAGTGGAAATGACCACCCTGCTCGCTCCCATCGTTCAGATATGTGATGCCATCAGCGGTGCCAGACCGGGTGCGCGCAGAGAAATTGTGGAAAGCTACATCAACCGCCTTAAAGATTTGGAACAACTTGCTCTTTCGTATGAAGGTGTTGTGAAAACATACGCCATTCAGGCAGGTCGTGAGCTTAGAGTGATTGTAGGCGCTGAAAAAGTTACAGATAACGAAGCCATTCAACTGGCTACCGATATTTCGACCAAGATACAAACGGAAATGACGTATCCGGGACAGGTTAAAGTTACCGTTATTCGGGAAACGCGGGCTATCAGCTACGCTAAGTAATTTTTTAAAAAAAGCCGCAGACCTTTTTATCTGCGGCTTTTTTATGATACAAATATCATTCAGCAAAATCATGCAGTACACGTATGATTATCCGAGACCAATGGTAACCACCGACTGCATTGTCTTGCATGGTGAGTCTGAAAATTTCAAAGTTCTTCTGATAAAAAGAAAAAACAACCCTTATAAAAATTTGTGGGCACTTCCGGGGGGTTTTGTAGATATGAATGAGGACCTGGAAGCTGCTGCCTTGCGAGAACTGCAGGAAGAAACCGGCATCATACCGGCAAACATTAAACAGCTTTTTACCGTGGGCACACCGGGACGCGACCCCAGAGGAAGAACGATAAGCGTTATCTATTATACCATTTTTAAATCAGACATGCCGACAATTATAGCCGGTGACGATGCTTCGGAAGCGAGATGGTTCAGTGTGAATAATTTGCCCGGATTGGCGTTTGACCATACTGTGGTTTTACAAAATGGCATTGAGAAAATATTGGCGACTATTAAATAAATATCATGAGCAAATTAGACAAATTCTGTCAGAGCTGCGGAATGCCCAAAGTTCAGGATCCTAAAGGTGGTGGAACCAATAAAGACGGGTCGAAAAGCGACAAATACTGCAGCTACTGCTACGAAAAAGGAAAGTTCACACGCGACTTTACCGATGTAAACCAAATGCTGGATTTGGTAAATGATATGTTGAAAAAAATGGGCTACGGCTCCGTAAGAAGATGGTTTCTTACAAGCCACATTCCGCGATTGGAGCGCTGGCAGAAATAGAAAGCAACGCTGACAGCTCAGCGTTGCTTTATCTGAAAATATTATTTCTAGTTTTCCCGAAGTACGAATTCGTCGTATTCAATTTCGAAGCGCAGCTTGTGCTTTGATTCTTCAGTGGCAAGCATCATAAAGAGGTCTTTAAGTGAAGCACTGGGTGCTCTTTCTGATAGCGCCAGGTATAAGCGAAAAGCTGCCTTTTCTTTTTTCATCGCAACAATAAGTGCATCCTGATAGGTCATATTTTCGTTGACTTCAACACTTACAGTGTAGTCGGCAATCTTTAGGTCAGCAACTTTTTCATGAGTCATTTCAACCATACCAGTTTCCAGGATTTTCAGAAGCTTGGCTTTATGCCCGCTTTCCTCCTGAGCAAATTGTTCGAACACCTTTTTCATTTGCTCAGACGTTGCGCCACCCGCTAACTTCGAGTAAAATTCAAACGCGTCCTGTTCAGCCTCAATGGCAAAATTAAGAATATCCTCGGTTGATTTAAATTCCTTCATGTTACAGTTATTTAGTACAAAAATATTCAAAATCGCTTACCATCCGCCGGAAAGTTTTTGACACATCCCGTTTACGATGACTATAATTTCACTTCCACTAAGCAAAACGCTCACTAAATTCACGCTCAAACTTTGCAGTGATGGCATCAGCCCCACTGTCGAATAATCTGGGCCCACAGCCAGCGGCAGAAATTACAAAAGCATGAGTATGACCATTGGGCTGCGGAAGTAACTGAATAGCTTCCATCATCACGTCGGTAGTATCGGAAATTTTATGGGTGCCGAATTTACCAAGCAAATCGAGCAATTGCTCATACGATTGACGCTCGAGAACGGCATCAAATTTCGGTGCACGCTCAAAACGCTGCAGATATTGTTGTGTATTTGTAAAACCTCCGCCCGTTTCAATCGGGAACGAGGCCGGTAAAATAATATCGGCGGCAGCAGCTGTCTCTGTCATAAAACAATCCTGTACCACTATAAAATCCGCCTTTTTGAACCAATTATTTACCAAGTCTTTATCTATGGCTGTTCCTATAGGATCTTCACCAAAAATAAGCAAGTTTTTCACGTCACCTTTTTCAAGCAAGCCGGTTTGCACGCCAACAAATTTCTCCGGCAATTCCGACGTACCCCATATGTCCTTCATTTTCTTGAGCAGAGTGCTATCGTCAACAGATACGCCACCAACGCCAAATTGAGGATGAATACCCATATCCGAAAGCCCCTGTGCATTGTTTTTCTCTTTCAGTGCAAGCATACCCATCGATGTTTTACCGAGCTTGCCGGTAATGAGTGACAGGTTTCTGAGTTCTGCAACTGCATTTGATGGCACCTCCTTTTCGGAATAAATAAGGATTGCATTCATCTGCTTATTGAAATCTGTGGCAAAATCCACTACACATTCTTCACAGCAGGAACCTTTTTCCACCAGCTCGTTGAAATTCTCGGCCAGCAAGGCTGCTTTATAGGTATCGAATCCGCTGCAGTTATCCTTAATAAACAATGCGTTCTCTAGTCCGTTGGATAGCAGATAATGATTTACGGCTTTCACAAAGAAGTAATAATCCTTAATTACGGTGTTCTTATCCACTTTATGCTTTACGCTGCTGTTTTCCCTTACGGTGATATTTTCAAGCGGAACGTGTTGTTTATTATGAAGATTATTTACCATAAAACCGATAACGGCGTTGTCTGTATTAATCTCCGACCCTAACAGCCAAATCTTTCCGGCACCACTCAGCTGATCAAAGGGAACATTAAATCTGGAACTGTTCAAATATTCATCGCCCCTGCCCAGATAGTGGAAACTGCCTACATTATTGGTTTTCGCACCAAAACGGGCCAACTTTTGCACCAGATACATTTCTTCGTTTGTGAGACGCGCACCGGCAAAAAAAGCATTCTGATCAGGCTTAACACTCTTGATTTTTTTGGTAATGGCATCATAGGCTTCCGCAAAACCTGCAGGTTCAAACTTGCCGTTAACCTTAATCATTGGACGGGTGATACGTTGGTTATCATTCAGATAATCGTACCCAAACCGTGGGAAACGGCAGATATTACCGTCTTTGTTTACTCTGCCCTTGCGACCTGTAACTTTAATAACACGCTGCTTGCGGTGGTGAACCGTTATTTCGCAGCCAACGGAGCAATAATTGCAAATAGTATCAAATGTTTCAGCTGTAACCGGTCCCGGTTTGAACGTCACATTTTCAGTGATGGCTCCGGTCGGACAGGTTGTAACACACATACCGCACGACTCGCATTGGGTATCGGTAAGCGACTGCCCAAGACTTGGAGCAACAAATGTTTTGAAACCGCGCTCTACCAGACCCAGCGCATTGGCACCCACAACTTCACTGCAAATGCGGATACAACGCGAACACAGTATACATTTATTATTATCAATTTCTATATACGGATGACGGAAATCCACTTCATATTCTCTGAAATCGCCGTTGAATTTTTTCTGGTCAGCTTCGTATTCTGTAGCATAGCGTTTTAAATCGCACACATAATATTCTGAGCAGCCGCATTCAAGACATCGTTGGGCTTCCATCCGGGCTTCTTTCTCGCCTTCATAACCCAACTCAACTTCTTTAAAATTCTTGCGGCTGTTGGGGTCAAGAGTAGGCATTTCGTGTCGTTCCTGAGTCGAATATTTACCGAGATAATCTTCTTTTACCTGAGGTTTAAAGTTTTCCCTTTTTGAAATGAAACCCTGTTTTTCAGGAATCAAAGGCATACCCATCAGAAACTGATGACAGCTGAGTGCTGCAATTTTTGCCTGACCGACAGCCTGAATAAGTGTGGCAGGACCTGTAACTCCATCACCGCAGGCAAAAATTCTGTTCACGCCCGTTTGAAGTGTTGAAGCGCTGGCATCAATATCGCCCCACTTATTTATTTTCAGCTCGCCTGTTTCAGTATTACTGTTTACATCGTTCAGGAAGTTGATGTCTGTTTTCTGTCCGATGGCAGCAAGAGCGTAATCCATTTCGAGGTCAAACTCCGAACCGGCCACAGGTACCGGTCTTCTGCGACCTGATGCATCGGGTTCGCCAAGATCCATTTTAATGCAGGTAAGCGATTTTATTCTGCCTTTATCATCTTTGTTTACACGAACGGGTGCTGTCAGAAAATGATAATCAATGCCCTCCAGTTTCGATTCATGAATTTCAATGGGATTTGCCGGCATTTCTTTTTCGGTACGGCGATACACTACAAAAACTTTTTTCGCGCCACAGCGCATGGCGGAGCGACAGCAGTCCATCGCAGTATTGCCACCACCAATCACACCCACGGTTTTTCCCGAAAAGTCGTATTTCTTGCCGCTGATTTCCATTTGCTTCAGAAAATCAATACCGGAAAAAACGTTCTCGGCATCGTCGCCATCGCATCCAATGGATGTTCCTTTTTGTGAACCTATTGCCAGAATAATGGCGTCATATTTATACTTCAGCGCTTTGTAACTAAGGTTTTCGCCAAGCTTCTGGTTATAAAGAATGTTTACACCTATTTCAGTGATATTGTCAACTTCCTGCTGAAGCAGATTATTGGGAAGACGATATTCAGGAATTCCATATCGCAGCCAGCCTCCTGCCGCCGGACTGGCTTCGAAAATATCAGCCTGATGGCCTTCTTTCTGCAGGAAAAAAGCAGCTGAAAGTCCGCCGGGACCCGCACCAATAATCGCAACTTTTTTACCCGTTGCCGGTTTAATTTCCGGTATATATTTATGCTCGGATGCCAGATCATAATCTGCCGCAAAGCGTTTCAAATAATCAATACCAACAGCAGCACCTTCGTCAAGGAGGTTGCGCCTGCAGGCAACTTCACAGGGACGAACACAAACACGACCGCAAATAGCGGGAAGCGGATTGGTTTCTTTAATGAGTGCAATGGCTTCGCTGTACATGCCTTTATCAATCAGGCTGATGTAACCCTGAACATCAACGCCGGCAGGGCAGGTTTGTTTACACGGACCCAGACAATCGGCATAGTGATTGCTCAGCAGCAAGTCCAAAGCCGCCTTGCGCGCTTTAAATATCTTAGTGTTGTGTGTATCAATTTTCATCCCTTCGTTCACCTTTGTAGAGCAGGCTGGTTGGAGCCCGCGCATGCCTTCAACTTCTACAACGCAGAGATAGCATGACGTATAAGGCTCAAGCCTGGCGTCATGGCACAGTGTCGGAATCTCAATACCTTGCCGGGTAGCAAGTTCAAGAATGGTTTCACCTTTATTTCCAATAACACTTTTTCCGTTCAGGATTATATTCAGATTGTTGCTCATCGTATTCTATGATTATTTATTAGACAAATTATGAAAGTATGATTGCATCAAACTTGCATCTGTTGAAGCAGTCGCCGCATTTGATGCAGATTACCTGATCAATGAGATGAACTTTTTTGCGTTCGCCGCTGATGGCCTGTACCGGACATTTTTTTGCACATACCGTACAGCCGGTACATTTATCGGCATCAACGGTATAAGTGATTAGCTGCTTGCAAACTTTAGCCGGACATTTTTTATCGCGGATGTGAGCTTCATATTCATTGCGGAAATATTTCATGGTCGTGAGAACAGGGTTGGGTGCTGTTTGCCCCAGACCGCACAATGAATTATCTTTAATCTGATACGCTAGTTCTTCGAGACGTGCAAGGTCTTCTTCCTGTCCTTTACCCTCGGTGATGCGCGTAAGAATTTCGAGCATTCGTTTTGTGCCTATCCTGCAAAAAGTACACTTTCCGCATGATTCTTCCTGAGTAAAATTCAGGAAAAAGCGCGCCACATCAACCATACAGGTAGTTTCGTCCATGACCACCATACCGCCCGAGCCCATAATAGCACCGGTAGCGGTAACCGAATCATAGTCAACTATGGTATCGGCAAGGTATTCGGGAATACAGCCACCTGAAGGGCCGCCAAGCTGCACCGCTTTAAATTTTTTGTTTTTAGGAATGCCACCGCCCAGTTTAAAAATAATATCGCGTATGGTAACGCCCATTGGTACTTCAACAAGACCCGAATGGTTGATTTTTCCGGCAAGGGCAAATACTTTGGTGCCTTTACTTTTTTCTGTTCCGTATTTATTAAATGCTCCTGCACCATTGAGTATGATGTAAGGAACATTGGCAAGGGTTTCTACATTATTAATATTTGTGGGTTTTCTCCATAATCCCGATTCGGCCGGGAATGGCGGGCGCTTGCGGGGCATACCGCGCTTCCCTTCGACGGATGCAATAAGAGCTGTTTCTTCACCGCATACAAACGCACCGGCACCTTCCTTTATATAGATATCAAAATTAAAATCTGCTATTCCAAAAATGTTTTTACCAAGATAACCCTTGGCACGAGCCTGATCAAGGGCAATGTTCAGTCGTTTAATGGCAAGCGGATACTCGGCACGGCAATAGATAACGCCTCCGGTTGCTTCAATGGCATAGGCTGCAATAATCATCCCTTCTATCACCGAGTGTGGGTCGCCTTCCAGCAGCGAACGATCCATGAAGGCGCCGGGGTCGCCCTCATCGGCATTACAGATTACATATTTCTCAGGTGATTTGTAATTGTTGGCAAACCGCCATTTCATGCCCGTAGGAAAGCCGCCGCCGCCGCGTCCTCGCAACCCGCTGTCTATCATTGTTTGTATCACGGCAGCGCGTTCAAGCTTCTCAGAAGCAATGCGCGCAATGGATTTATAACCATCACGGCTTTCATATTCTTCAATTTTCTCGGGGTCTATCATGCCGCAATTACGCAGTGCGATACGCACCTGGTCACGAAAAAAATGATTGTCTGCCGTTTCGAAGAGATCAGTCTTTACAACAAATTCTTTAACAACTTCACCATTTTTTATATGCTTTTCAATGATTTCGATGGCTCGGTCTTCGTCAATATTCCCATAGATATACGAACCACTGTCGTCAATAACTTCCACCAAAGGTTCGCGAAAGCACATACCGATACAGCTCGTTTTCTTTAATTCAAAATTCAGATTGTCGGTGTGCTTCAGTGCTTCAATCTTGAGGTATGTTTTATTTGCACCGGCGGCAATTCCGCAACTTCCAAGCCCAACAATAACTTTTGTGTTTGCCATAATAATTCTGTTGTTATCTGCGTAATGCGAAATTTTATCCGCATCATCACATTGGTTCTTTAATTGCTTTCGCGGATTTTTATATTTTTTACAATACTAACGGCTTCGCTGCCGGTAAGTTTACCATAAGTTTCATCTCCCAGCATCATAACCGGTGCCAGTGAACAGCATCCGAGACAGGCAACGGATTCAAGTGTAAAGATCCGGTCTTCGGTAGTTTCGCCATCTTTAATACCCAAAGATTCCTGCAAAGCATCGGTAATTGAGTTGGCATTCTGCACGTGACAAGCAGTTCCGTGGCATACTTTAATAATATGCTTGCCAACAGGATTCAGCCTGAACTGTGCATAGAAGGTGGCTACACCATACATGTCGTTCAACTTCAGACCGGCTTCCTCGGCAAGTTTATAAAATGCCACTTCCGGAATATAACCATAGGTCTCCTGAACACCTTGCAACAGAGGAATCATGTTCCCCTTTTTTCCTTTGTATTTACTGATGAGCGCGTCTATCATCCCAAGGTCAACCTGGTCCTGAACCTTCTTGTCTTTTTGGTGGTAGATTCTTTCTATTCTCATAATTAGGGGGTTGGGGGTTAGAAGTTAGGGGTTGGTAAAAATAAATCATTTATTACGTAGGTAGAAACCATTTTTAAGTTTAACTCTTAATATTTAAGACTCCCTGAATACGTAAGCGGTTTTCGAAAATTAAAAAAAACCGGCTGGCTGATTTATACATTATATAATGGCTGCTAAAGTACAAAATGTCTAAACAGACCAAAACGCATTGTTATATTTATAACATTTCTAAAATAAGGCATATATTATTGATAGTTACACGTATGTGAACACGTCAGTAATATACTTAATTCAAATTAGGTGTAATTCGTAAATTAATGCAATAACCGTTATAAAACAGGCATGAAACGGCTATGAATATGCTGTTGTAAAGAATCGAAGACTCAAGTCTACTTAACGAGGGTCATTTCATCAATCAGCCTTTTGGAACCGGCAAATTTATCAATGATAAACAGGCAATAGCGAATGTCAACGGCAATGTTGCGGCATCGTTCCGGATCAAAAGCAATGTCGCTCATCGTTCCTTCCCACACCCTGTCGAAATTGATACCGATAAGTTGACCTTCGGCATTCAGCACAGGACTTCCGGAATTACCGCCGGTGGTATGATTAGAGGCAATAAAACAAACATGCATATTTCCATCGGCATCGGCCCATTGCCCATAGTCTTTATTGGCGCAGAGTGTTTTCAGTTTCGGATCCACCAGATAATCATAAACGGCCGTATCTTCCTTTTTCATTATTCCGGGAAGTGTTGTAAACCAGGAATAGTCAACCGCATCACGAGGATGATAGCCACCAATTTTTCCGTAGGTAACTCGCATCGTAAGATTGGCATCGGGGTAAAAATGCTTGAGGGTATCCATTTCCATAAGGCCGCGCATGTATTTGCGATAATAACCGTTCACCTCCTCTTCCATCATCGATACTTTGGCATAGATATTTTCAGCATAAAAAGAATACAGCCCCGAAGAAAGAATAAAAATCGGATCTTTCTTTATAACGGAAGCCTTGCCCGGCTTATAATTCATAAGGAATTCATTTACTTTTTCTTCTGAAACCATAAAGGATTTTTTAAAGCACTCAGCTGTATAGGCAGTAAAATCACCATTTGTGGCCGTTCCGTTATTTAGTACTACATCGGGCACATAGGCCGGATCCAGGTCTTTATAGTACATCTGCAGCAATGCCGCCATCACTTCTTGATCAATGCGTGTATCATAATTTTTAAAGAACCCGGCGGAGGTGGCTTTCAATTGATCAAGGCATTCCTGAATGTCCGCATCGTTTGCTTTTTTACCGTTGCTCAGGTCGACCAGTTTATAGAAATTACGGGCAAAGCGCACAATTTCGATTCCAAGGCCCGCATCCACAAAATAATCAGCCGCCAGCTCATATGGCAGCAGCTCTTTATACGTTTCCGTGAAGGATGCAAGCACACTGCCGTACTTTAGCTTCCGGTCTTTGTCGGCATTTACCCATGCGGTAAATCTTTTTTCCAGTTCTTTCTTCTGAGCAATAGTATTCAGGCGTTTAATACCCTTGGCTTCACCAATCATTTTTTTCCAGAAATTACCAATACTGTAGTACTTGGCTGAATATTTCAAGCGGGTAAGCTTGTCGGTTTTCATGTATTTATCCATGATGTCGAGTCGCTTTTCGCGTATTCTTATCAGGGCAGGATTTTCAGTATTGGCAATAAAGTCCACTGCATCAGAGGCAAGGTATTCCTGCGTTTGTCCCGGGAAACCTACAATAAAGGTAAAATCATTTTCTTTAATCCCTTTTGTTGAAATTGAGAGATGAAAAGCCGGTTTATAGGGCACATTCGATTTGTCGTAATTCGCAGGCTGATTGTCTTTATCGGCATAAATGCGAAATACCGAAAAATCGCCGGTATGCCGCGGCCACATCCAGTTATCGGTATCTCCACCAAAATTCCCGATGCTTACAGGAGGTGCACCCACAAGGCGAACATCGCGAAACACCTGATAAATAACGAGAATGTATTGATTGCCATAATAGAAAGTTTCAACACTGCTTGTGTATTTGCCCTTTTCGGAAGCTTCTTTCGCCACTCTTTCGCAATTGGCTTTAATTTGCGCCTGGCGTTGTGTTTCGTCAGCTTTATTATTAATACCGGTCAACACTTTATTCGTTACATCCTCCATTCTTAGAAGAATGCTTACTTTCAAACCGGGATTGGCAAGTTCTTCATCATTATTGGCAGCCCAAAAACCATTCGCCAGATAATTCAAATCCAGTGTTGAATGTGCTTGTATCGCACTTCTACCGCAGTGATGGTTGGTAAGAATGAGCCCTTGATCCGAAACAATTTCAGCAGTACATCCGCCACCGAAAAGTACGACAGCATCTTTAATACATGGTTTGTTGAGGCTGTAAATATCTTCAGCAGATATTTTCATGCCCAGCCGTTGCATTTCCGCTTCAGTGCCTTCCCCCAATAAAATGGGTAACCACATTCCTTCGTCGGCTCTTGCAGGAACAATCCTGACCAACAGCAACGTCATTATCAAAACTGAAAAATATTTCTTCATATTCTACAACCCGGAACTACTAAATAAATACTTAATAAAAACACAGCATTCACACAAAAAAAATGCTACTCAACAGCAATAGCCGATATTTCAACAAGCGCATTCTTCGGCAACCGACTTACCTGCACTGTTTCGCGGGCAGGATAGTTTTCCTGAAAATAGCCTTGATAAACGGCGTTAACAGCATCAAAGTCGTTCATGTCCATCAGGAAAATCGACGTTTTCACCACATTTGAAAAATCGAGTCCTGCTTCGAATAACAAAGCCTTGACGTTCTCCATTGCTTGCTCTGCCTGCTCTGCAGCGGTTGCGCCTACAAATTCGCCCGTATGCGGATTGATGGCAACCTGACCCGAAATAAAACACATTCCTTTTATCATTACGGCCTGACTGTACGGACCAAGAGGTTTAGGCGCCCCTGATATGCTAATATTCTTTCTCATTTTAACGGTATTAATCTATGGTTTATCCTGATAATTTCAGCCTTTGTCGATAGGCACATTTTATATTCCGAAAACACAAAGCTATATAAATAATAAACGTGATTTCTGTAAAGATTTCACAATTTTTCAACTGAAAAAACGGGATGTGAAAATTGATGCAAAAACGTTTCAATAATTTTTATTTCATTAACGGTTTATTGTAAAAACCGGGTTTTATAAACGCTTCAGAATGACAGTCCGGAGATGAACAAAAACAATCCTTGCATGCATAGAAAAATTTGTTTAGTATTGCAATAACCAAATCTTCCACTGATGACACTTATACTGAATCGTACCGATGTAATGTCGGTTCTCACCATGAAGGATTGTATCCGGGTCATGGAAAAAGCATTTACAGAACTGGCTGACGGAACGGCTGTGCTCCCGCTCCGAACGGCCATAAAGCCACCCGATGGTCTTGCGCTTTATATGCCGGCATATTTGCCAGTGATGGGGGCGCTTGCATGCAAAGTTGTGACTGTATATAAAAACAATCCTGCACAATACAATATGCCAACCACGATAGGGAAAGTGCTGTTGCAGGATCCCAAAACAGGTGATGTAACATGTATCATGGACGGAGGATATTTGACAGCCTTACGAACAGGTGCAGCAAGCGGAATAGCAACGCAATATTTGGCACGAAACGATAAACGTCAGGTAGTTGGAATTTTCGGTTCGGGAGTTCAGGCACGCATGCAGCTTTGGGCAATGACAGAAGTCAGAGATATAGCCAGTGCTATTGTTTATGATATTTCGGATGAAGCGGCCCGGAGGTTTGCTACGGAAATGAGTGAGACGCTCGGCATCGAAATTATAATAGCCACGAAACCTCAGCAATTGCTTGAAGCGGATATAATATGCACTGCAACGTCATCTGCCAATCCTTTGTTTGACGGAAACCAGGTAAAAGAAGGAACACATATAAACGGGATTGGCAGCCACACACCAAACGCAAGAGAACTGGATTCTGCCATTATTCAGAGATCTCTTTTTGTCGGAGATTCTAAAGAAGCATGTTTTAGTGAGGCCGGCGATCTGCTCATCCCTATTGAAGAAGGTGTCATAAAGGCAGAGCATTTTTATGCAGAGATTGGCGAAATCATTACGTCGAAAAAAGCAGGACGAACCAATAATTCAATGATTACACTTTTTAAATCGAACGGACTTGCCATACAGGATGCAGCCACGGCAAAATTAGTTTATGACAAAGCTATAGAGAAAAACATTGGGACAATTATCACAATTTAATGGATAGCAATTCCGGTTCAATATAAAAATATTAAGAAGATAATAACAATCAGTTATAAATATACTGGAAATGTTAAATTTTAGGTATAAGCACCTAATTAACGAATATTTGCTTATCTTTGTTTTAATATAAACAAATAATCGTAAAAAAATGAATTCTATGTCTATTGATCAGGAGCAAGTTACGAAAGTAGCCTCCCGGATGAGAGCATTATCTCATCCCCTTCGGTTAGCCATCATCGGCGTTCTTGAAGAAAAGCCCAGTATGAACGTAAACCAGATCTGCAAGCTCTTCGAAATTATTCAGCCGGAAGCCTCACATCACCTGAAAGTACTGAAAGAGGCGGGCGTTTTAATGAACAGCAGGAATGGTCAGGAAATGCATTATTTTATCAAGCCCGGAGTGCTTGGCGAAATTGCAAAATGCCTCGAGAAGCTCACTTAATCGAACTAGTTTTTACAGGCTTATTTACGTATAAAAGCGGATTATACAAGCGTGTATAATCCGCTTTTATTATGCTCCGAAATAAAATATTAACAAATTTTTAATAGCTAAAAAACACATGACTGCTTAGACCCCAATAAAGGTGCTTAAAAGAAATGCGCGGCAACTTGCAGTTAAATAAAAACGATATTTTATCTGGCGTTTGCAGATACGGTACCAGGATATTAAATCCGGAGATGTATCTATTTTGGCATGGAAAGTGTAATTTTACCGCGCCATTACAAATCGAACGATACCTATACGCGCATATCATGGAACGCTGGGACGATATAATTTTCAAGAACCGCAACACCGCGTATGGCGCCTATAAGAACAGAAAGGAATATCCGGGCGGTGTGATAACCGGAATATTGATTGCCGTTTTTTTTGTCGTTGGCATCAGCTTTATTGCGCTCTACAGCTATTCTGATAAAGAAACTTTCGGAAGCGGCGGCACGTCACAGTACGAGATGAATTTAAAACAGCCACTTCCTCAGCCTGCACAAAATAAAATAGATCTTCCTTCTGCGGGAAGAATGCCCCGAAAAAAAACAGAGAACATACAGCCGGTTGTTACACACCACGATGAAAATGATGTCGACCTTAGCCAGCATGACATTGAAAGTCCTAAAGGCGATACAGCGGGAACAGGCACCGGAAACAATAATACAAGCGGAAACGGGCAAAGTGAAAGCGATGGAAATGGCCCTGCGCCCATCTATGTAAAAGTGGAAGTTGCGCCTCAGTTTCCCGGGGGCGAAAAAGAACGCAATCTATTTCTTCAGCGGAATGTAAAATACCCGCTGTTGGCAAGGCAATACAAGGTTCAGGGGACAGTGTATGCAACATTTATTGTTGAAAAAGACGGTTCACTCAGCAGTATAAAAATTCTTCAGGGTATTGGTTGCGGCTGCGACGATGAAGTTGCACGGGTTGTACACATGATGCCCCGATGGAATCCCGGTCAGCAAAACGGCCAGGCGGTGAGGGTTCAGATGCTGATGCCTGTTTCATTTTTCCTTACCATTGATGATGGTGCAAGCTGAAACAATTACAATCAAAGGATTTCAAACAAATCTCCCGTTGCAGTGTATCGATAATAACGACACGAAATTGTGTCTTTCATTTTCAGAATCACTACGTCATTGTCCGAGCGAAGCAGGGATGTATAACGACTTGGGAAAACGTCAGTGTCTGCAAAAACATGTACGTTTTTTTGTGAAGAACGGATACTAATACGGTCACTATTTTTCATGATTGTTATACGTTCTGCATCTGCATTGCCAGAAAAATAAGTCAATGCTGAAATGCGTTTCCCGGCATCTCCATGCTGCAACTGCAATGCTTCAGCAAGACCGTTTCTAAAAACATATACACCATCATACGTATCAGGCACATTAAGCAAAACGGTATGTTCGTTGGTTTGTTCCAGTGTTGCCGCTCCGCAAAGAACCTTATCTGCAAGCGCTCCCGCATTTCTGAATTTATGGATATTCATTTGAAGCAATAAAATATAGAGACCTAAAATCAGCACAGAAAAGATAACGCGCCAAAACTTATTCTTGAAAATCAACGTAAGTAATACGGCAATGGCAGGGCAGAAAAAAACTGCTGAAAAATAACCGTAGCGTTCCGATTGTATTTGTGTAAGGAAGCCGGTTTCGAGATTGAGCACAGGTACCAAGGCAATGAATGCGCTCATCAACAATAAATATAATGAAGAATGTTTTGCAGTATTTCGGGAACGAATCAGCAGAATAATCAGACCGGTAATGGTTATTACAGCGCCACCAATAAGCAATAGCGACGTGTGATTATTGATAAAACTACCGGGCACAAGCTGCCAATAGCGAAACAGCAATACAAAATTGGCAAAATAAGCAGCGAGTGTTTTTGCTAATATTTCCGCATTTATCTGAGTATGCACAACACTACCATAAAGCCCAATCCACTCGCCCGCTGCGAGCCGTCGAAACAGCAAATACAGTAACAACACACCGATAAACAAGATAATTGAAAATGACATTTTCCTGAAACGAATTTTGTATTCTATGTTACCACGAAATAAAAACAATTCAAACATTGCAATTATCAAGGGAAGTACAACCGCAAATTCTTTTGAGAGCAATGCAAGAAAAAATGCAATAACGGAAATTATCAACAAGAAGTTTTTACCGATAGTACGATATGAAATATAGCAATGAACAGCTGCAAGACAAAGAAGAACACAGAGAGGATAAGCAGTTGCAGCAATCCAGACAATAGGTTCGGCATGAAAAGGGAATGCCAAAAAAAACATCCCGCCGAGGAATGCAGTAAGGAATATTTGTTTACTATGAATCCCTTTAATCATAAAAATTCTCATCAGCAATCTATAAATCAGATAGGCGTTCAGCGCATGAAGGATAATGGAAAAAATTCTGAATGCCGCAGCAGACGCGCCAAATATTTGGTGGATTACTCCCATTAAAAACAGCGTGAATGGAATAAACGTCCGATCGTGGAGATTATAAAACAGCTTTAGGCCTTTCTGTTGAAATACAATGAGTGCATAATAATCATCGGAAAGGAAGGCAATCGAGACAGAGGGTGCGAACAACAGCAAACCCGCGACAATAAATATGCCTGCAATTACGAATTCCCTTTTAGGGGATTGGATAAATGATTGAAAATTCAAGTGCGGTGTTTATCTCCTTACCACAAATTTAGAGAAAAATTCATTACCGTTTGAAACAACTCTCAGCATATAAAGTCCCTGCTGCATATCGCCGAGTGAAAGATCAACCTTAGGCAAAATCCCGGCAGGAATAAGCCTTTCATAAACTATTCTACCGGTAACATCAAACACCGTGATAAGCAATTCATGGGTGTAATCAACATTACTGATGGTGAAGTTTCCGTTGTTTGGATTTGGAAAAACGAGGCTTTCGGTTTTTTGATATTCATTAATTACGCTTCCCGAAGTATCTGTAGTATCGGAAGGATAGCCAATTTTTGCAATATAGAAATCGGTATTTCCGGTGGATGCAATTTCTTGCGGGCTGAATGAAAGTGTATTTCCTTCCCAGGGGCCAGTGAAGTAAAGATTATCTTTTGCGTCGGCACCAATCGCATAGGCATATTCGAAATAAAAGCCATTGGCCGTTTTTAACCACTGCTGTGTTCCTGCGGAATCGAATTTCGCCACATAGAAATCTGTGAAGGTACTGTTTGCATTGCTGTTCGTAATTGTTGTGCCACCAAAACCAAAGGTAGCACTTGCGTAATCGCCGCATGCATAAAGATTCCCTTTTGTATCAAAGGTTACATCACGACCAATGTCATCGTCGGCACCACCGGCACCTTTGGCCCACAATACGGTTCCATTCTGGTTATAACGCGCCACGTAGCTGTCGAAAGTATTGGTCATGCCTGAATGCGCCACCGGAATTGTCCCAAAGGTAATCGGGTTGCTGTAGGCTTCGCCGGTAATGGCACAACCCGTTGTATCATACACGGCGATACCATTTACATGGTCCATTGCGCTGCCACCGGCTTTTTTTGCCCAGAGAAAAGCGCCTCCGGAAGTATATTTGGCAAGAAAAATATCAGTGTTACCGCTGCTGGAAAGCGGTGTACCGCTAATATTCATGGAGCCGGCGAAATTCCCTGCAAGATAAACGTTGTAAGCTTTATCGACAGCAAGGTGACGGCCTAAATCGCTACCGCTACCACCTATTTTTATTGCCCATTTTACATTTCCATTATTATCGAATTTAGCCAGAAAAGCGTCAGATGACATACCGCCGCCTGATTTGGTGAGTGTAATAGTTCCGAACTGAATTGTTGGACTAAAGAAATAGCCGGTAAAATATACATTTCCACTGTCGTCAACCGCTACAGACGTACCGACATCATCGGAAGGGCCGCCAAATTTTTGTGCCCATGCAACGTTGCCCGCATTATCGTATTTCGCCAAGAAAGCTTCCCACAAACCTGCGCTTACAAGCGTAGATCCGCCCATTTGAAAATTTGTTCCCGTAAACCAACCTGAAATAAAAACATTACCGGCATGGTCGCCCGCAATTCCGGTACCGCTTTCGAATTTGCCCGATTGTCCAGCACTTTTCGCCCAGTTGATTACGCCGTTCGAATCCATTTTTATCACGAACAGGTCGAAACAGGGGCCACCAGCCGAATCGATTCCGCCGGAATTGTATAAGGTAGTATTTCCACAATCGAGGCTGGCACTCCGAAAATATCCTGTAGTGTAGTTATTCCCTAAACCGTCCACAAAAATATCGTTGGAATAGTCTGAATCGGTTCCTTTAGGATTGATTACCCATTTATATTCCTGAGCATTGATCGTAAAAATCATTACAAAGAGTGCAAGAAAAAAGAGTATTGATTTTTTCATCTAATAAATTATTAAAGTAGATATTGCAAAAATACCAATTATTAAGAGTCGCTGCGCAATTTGACAACTGTTGTTTTAAACGAGCTTATTAGTAATACATAAAGCTAATCTGGCTAATTAACGTTTTTCAATCGCCTTGCAAAAATATCATTTATCTGAATTATTTGATAAAATTATCAGTAAGCAACAACCATTTATAACAAATTTCCGTCTATGAAGTACTTTTTCTTTGTATATTAGTTATTAATTAGATATTTTTGTTGCTAAAATAAATAAAAACAAACCATTAGCCATGAAACGGAACCTTATCACTGCTTTTCTTGCTCTTTTCCTTTTTTCATTTTCGGCGAAAGCTCAGATTAACTCAGGATGGGAACAGGTTTTCCTGACGGTATCGGGTGGAAATATTCTTGATGGAGTAGAAGCATGGTATCAACAAGATACTTGTGATGGGGCGAATGTTGTTTATATCCGTTTTGTGAACACCAACCCTTATTCAGCTCAGGTAAGCTGGAACGACGGCATTTTTACACAGGACGAAAAATGGGATTGGAAACTTGGAACTTCCGACAGAAAATCGGTAGTGATACCTGCACAGGTAGGCATCAAGGGTGAATGTACACCTGAGAATGCACTCACCATAAAACTGAGCGACTTTGGCATTGCTCTTTCAGAATTTAAACGCTATGGCGTTCAGAATTTCACTGTATTAGGCTTATAATTTCTGTTGCAAAAACTTAAGTGATGAAGAGAAAAATCGTACGTTTTTTCATAATAGTGGCATTGATTTGTGCCGGCGCAAGCGGTATTAATGCACAGACAGCGACTGTTACTATTTATTATTCCGGAGCACAATCGTGGGGTTGTTGCAGTGTGTGCGGTACCGACTATATGTGTATCGGCACCAGCGGATGTCCTTGTTGCCAGTCATCGCAGCAAACCAAAACCTTTACCAATCCTGTACCTGCCGGTAATGTTATTACAGGAGTTACGGTTACCTATTATGCAGCCGACTGTTCGGCGCAAAACGTACCTACACAGATTAACGGTCAAACAATATGCACTGCTGTTAATTTAGGTTCTCACACATGCAACTGCGGAAGCTGCAACGCAGTAACCTGCACGAATACGTTTCCCTGCGGACTTCCTAATTACAATTACAGTGGGACAAATACATTATACGCCAATCCTCAGCCCTTCGGTACTGAGATTTGCACCCAACGCGTAGTTTTGACATTCAATTACCAGCCCGGCACAATCAACGGACCACCGACACCCGGTGCAATTACCGGTACCACGGCCGTATGTCCGGGTCAGACGTTTACTTATTCTATTGCTGCTGTAACAGGCGCCACATCCTATAACTGGACTGTTCCAGCAGGTGCTACCATAGTATCAGGACAAGGCTCCACATCCATCACGGTAACCTTTGGTGCGAATGCAGGTCAGATTTGCGTCACGGCAACTAACTCATGCGGTACCAGCGCACCCAGTTGTATTACTATTACGCTTGCACCAGCTCCGGCAGCGCCTGGAGCTATTACCGGACCCACGGTTGTTTGTCCGGGGCAAACTTTTACCTATTCTATTTCTCCTGTTACCGGCGCAACAACCTATAACTGGAGCGTACCTGCCGGAGCAACCGTTACATCAGGACAAGGCACAACTTCCATTACGGTGACTTTTGGCGCCAATGCAGGAAATATTTGCGTAACAGCATCGAATACCTGCGGCACGAGTGCTCCTACGTGTATTACCACGACGCTGGCACCGACGCCACCCGCTCCCGGAGCTATAACCGGTCCTCCGACAGCATGTCCTAATACCACACAGACTTATTCAATTACGGCAGTAGCCGGAGCAACCACTTATAACTGGACGGTTCCAACAGGCGCCGTAATAAACAGCGGACAAGGAACCACATCAATCAGTGTTACCTTCGGAACCACTTCCGGAACAATCTGCGTAAACGCCGGAAATGCTTGTGGCAACAGTGCAAATACATGTATGAATGTAACCATTAGCCCTCTGCCTACGGTTACCAATACACCCATGAGTCAGACTATTTGCAGCGGACAGACCACCACTTCGGTTACGCTTACCTCTGCTGTTCCGGGAACAACCTTCGCATGGACGTCATCGGCTTCACCGAATATTTCAGGTGCAGCAGCAAGCGGTACAAGTACTATTCCCGCAATGACGTTAATAAATTCTGATACAACAGCAGGAACAGTTACCATTACCATTACCCCAACAGCAAACGGATGCACAGGTACTGTGGCTACCTATACCATCACAGTGAACCCCACTCCCGTTATCACCAATAATCCCTTGTCTCAGACTATCTGCTCAGGTGATGCACTGAACATACTTCTGACTTCAAATATTTCGGGTGCCACATTCGCGTGGTCGGCGACCAGTCCAAGCGGAAACATCACCGGATTTACACCCAGCGGTACGGGGAATATTACTGATGTTCTTACGAATACGACTTCGAATCCAGGCACTGTTGTTTACCTTATTAATGCAGCGTATAACGGCTGTACCGGACCTCAGGGCAATTATACAGTTACAGTAAATCCGACACCCACCGTTACAAACAGTCCGCTTACGCTGACTATTTGCAGCGGACAGTCGACTAATATTATCCTTACATCAAACGTAACAGGTACCACCTTCAGCTGGACCGGCTCAAATACCAGTGGCACAATCACCGGCTTTAGCGGTTCCGGAAGCGGTAACATCAATGATATCCTTAATAACAGTCTTACTACCCTGGGTACTGTAACCTATACCATCACACCGACTGCCAATGGTTGTGTTGGTCCTGCGGTTAATTTTGTTGTTACGGTTGATACAAGTGCGCCTGTAGGTGTTGTTGTAACATCACTTCCTGTTAGCCCGATATGCTTCGGAACTACAGTAGTATTTGGCGCCACGGTTACCAATGGCGGCACAGCACCCACTTATCAGTGGCAACTGAATGGTGTAAACGTTGGTACAGGTGTGAATATTTATTCGGCCAATAACCTTCCGGTAGGAACGAATATCATTAGCTGTACGGTAACCTCTAACTCACCTTCGTGTATCACAGGAAACCCGGGAATTGGAGTAGATACCGTTGTTGTAAATCCCATCCCGAATACAACAATAACCGCTGCGGGACCGTATTGTGTTGACAGCCCATCAACGACACTTAGTGCCGCCACTGCCGGTGGAACATGGAGCGGAACAGGCATTACCGATGCCACCCTTGGAACGTTTGACCCTGCCACGGCAGGCGTAGGAACACATACGATAACCTATACCTTGACTGATCCGGTTACTTCATGCGTTGGTACTTCAACTTACAATATTATTGTAAATAATCTTCCTGCCATCAATTTCCCGAATTACTCAAGTGTTTGCGTGAACTCAACACCATTTTTACTGAATACGGCGACACCTGCGGGCGGAACGTATTCGGGAGCGGGAGTCAGCGCAAATACCTTTACCCCGTCAACAGCAGGGATTGGTGTTGCAACCATTACCTATACGTATACTGATCCGGCTACAAGTTGTGTGAACAGCGCGACACAAAATATTAATGTAATAAACGGAATCACTGTTACGGCCTTACCGTCGAGTGCGAATGTTTGTCCGGGACAATCAACAACATGCCTCGCAGCAGGTGCCGATACGTATGTATGGACGCCGGCAACGGGATTATCAAACAGCACCGGTCCGGCGGTTGTGGCATCACCCACCACCACGACTGTGTATACAGTAACCGGTACCGATAACGTGGGATGCACAGGTGCAGCAACGGTACTTATTAACGTATTCCCCTTGTCGGGACTTACATTCAGCACGGTGCCAAGCGAAGGCTGCAAGCCACTTGATGTTAACTTCGACTATGTTCCGGGTGTCAACATTGCTGATTCATCATGGGCATGGAATTTTGGTGATTTATTTTCGGCAAACAATACATCTTTTGAGTTGAGCCCGATGCATACCTATGCCAACGAAGGTACCTACACCGCATCGCTCACGGCAGTGACAACCGACGGCTGCACAGAAACAGGCGTTTCAACCATCAATGTCTATACAAAACCGGTGGCCGATTTCTACTTCTCACCATCGGTAGCTACTATGGACGATCCAAAAGTGAATATGGTAAATCAATCGTCGGGTGCCAATACCTGGTACTGGAATTTTGATGATCCTGCCTCAGGAATTCTCAATGAATCTACGGAGCACCTGCCATCGCATACCTTTAGTGATACGGGTACATTTAATGTCATTCTTGTTGCATCGAGCAACCATGGCTGTTCCGATACAACATCACGGCTGATTACCATTTTCCCACAGATACTGATATTTGCGCCCACGGCCTTTACCCCTGATGGTAATGGTTTGAATGAGTTCTTTATGCCAAGTATCCAGGGTCTTATCTCCAACAAATTTGAGATGCATATTTTTGATCGCTGGGGACAGGAAGTGTATGTCTGCACCGAAATAGGCAAAGGCTGGGACGGCTCCGTGAAAGGCAGCAGTACCATTGCTCCTCCGGCGGTATATACATGGATTGCCTACTACACCGACAACCTCAATAAGAAGTACAAGATAATGGGGAATGTGACTTTAGTGAGGTAGACTTGAGTCGTGAGTCGCCTGTCCGCCTCCGGCGGATGAGTCGTGAGTCGTGAGTCGTAAGTCATAAGACATAAGTAGAGAAACCGTACCCTTCGACAAGCTCAGGGTACGGTTTTTTCATTCATTGCGTTTCGGCGTTTCGACAAGCTCAACGACCGAAACGCAGGGATTTCCTGCACCTGACCATAGCCGCGCAGATATCTGAACCTTGCAGTTGCTCATATGAACATACCGGTCTGGTATGTTTGAGCTCGCAATCGCGAGGTTTTAGCCTCGGCAGGGCAAGGTTTTTCCTTGCAAACGCCAGCTTTGAATGACGGACACAGACTATTTCAACTTGCAGTTGCCGGCATTGACAGAGCTGTATCGTTACATATATATTCCATTCGCGAGCTTATTCCCTGCATAGAGGAATGTTGAAGATAGTTATGTGCGGGCTTTTAGCTTTGAATCGCAGGGTTTGAAATAGAAAAAGGGCCGTCCATAAAGACGACCCTTTTAACAACAAAAACCAAAACACAAATTATGAAATTATAAAACGCCCTGGTCGAGCATTGCATGAGCAACTTTGAGGAAGCCGGCAATGTTGGCGCCTTTAACGTAGTTCACATAACCTTCACTGTTTTTACCGTGTTTAACACAGGCTTCATGTATGTTCTTCATGATTTCGTGTAAACGTTTATCCACTTCTTCTTTGCCCCATGTCAGTTTCATTGAATTCTGTGACATTTCGAGACCTGAAGTTGCAACACCACCGGCATTGGAAGCTTTTCCGGGAGCGAATAGAATTTTATTGGCGTGGAATACTTCAATAGCCTCAGGAGTTGAAGGCATATTGGCGCCTTCGCTAACGCAGATACAGCCGTTTTTAACGAGTGCCAATGCATCTTCTTTACCAAGTTCGTTCTGGGTTGCGCAAGGCAGAGCAATGTCGCATTTTACTTCCCACGGACGTTTGCCCTGGAAGAACTGAGCATTCGGGAATTCGTATGAATATGGTTTTACGATATCCTGGTTTGAAGCACGGAGTTCGAGGAGATAGTCAATTTTTGCACCGCTGATACCTTCGGGATCGTAGATATAGCCGTCGGGACCACTGATGGTAACAACTTTTGCACCCAGCTGAGTAGCTTTGAGGGCTGCACCCCATGCAACATTACCAAAACCTGAGATAGCAACTGTTTTTCCTTTGAAATCGAGACCGCGTGTTTTCAGCATTTCTTCTGCAAAATACACATTACCGAAACCGGTAGCTTCCGGACGGATGAGTGAACCACCCCAGCTGAGACCTTTGCCGGTGAGAACACCAACATGCTCGTGGGTAAGTTTTTTGTACATACCGAACATGAAACCTATTTCGCGTCCACCAACACCAATATCGCCGGCGGGAACGTCCATTTCAGGACCAATTATTTTCCACAGCTCCAGCATAAATGACTGGCAGAAACGCATTACTTCAGCGTTTGATTTGCCTTTGGGATCGAAATCTGAACCACCTTTAGCACCGCCCATAGGAAGGGAAGTAAGGCTGTTTTTGAAAATCTGCTCAAATCCGAGGAATTTGAGGATTGAGAGATTCACACTCGGGTGGAAACGCAGACCGCCTTTGTAAGGTCCGATAGCGTTGTTAAATTGTACGCGGAAGCCTCTGTTTACATGAACTTCGCCTTTGTCGTCAACCCAGGGAACTTTGATTATAAGCAGACGATCGGGCTCAACAAGACGCTCGATGATGCCGGCAGCTTCGATCTGGGGGTTTTCATTCACAGTTTCCTCAATGGATTCAAGCACTTCACGAACGGCCTGCAGGTATTCTACTTCACCCGGATTTTTTTTCTCAAGGTCGTTCATAATTTTATCTACGTTCATCTCTTTGAAATTTAGATTAATATTAATGTGTTGTTTAAACTTTATAACTGTGTGATTGTGTAAATTCTTGTTAGTGATTTCTCTTTGACCGGTTAAATTCAGTTTCTTATATTAATATGCTTTGTTGTAACTTTTGTAACAATGTTAATGAATTAACAGTACAAAATTAATCATTTTCCGATATATGGCGACTTATTTGAAAAAATATTTTTATGCTAATAAATCGTTAATAATCTGAGGTTTATTTATGTATTGCCCACACAAAATTACATAATTAAGCATAGAAAGGAAGGAATGAAGAAAATATTTTAAGTTTTTTACGTATTTCGCTTATGTGATACACGGAAAGTCGAGAGTCGTGAGTCAAGAGTCGTGAGTCAAGAGTCGTGAGTCGTGAGTCGTGAGTCGTGAGTCAAGAGTCGTGAGTCGTGAGTCGTGAGTCGTGAGTCGTGAGTCGAGAGTCGGAAGATTAAGCAGAAAGGTAAAGGGTAAAGGGAAAACAGCCGGCTTATAAACCTGAATTATCAAATTGACTAATTATTGTTCCCTATTACTTATTACCTATTCCCTGTTCCCTGATTTACGTTCCCATGTTTGGTTTGAACACCACGCCCAGGCTCTTTTTACCGTCAATTTTAATCACCAGAGGTGTGGCAAATTGTATGTGACGCAGGTATTGGTCTTCATAGGAGGCATCAAATTTATTGAGATAGGCCACGTCAAAAAGTCCGTCGCCAACGTATGGATTTATAGTGAAATAGCCCACCCTGAAAGATGTCAGATTCTGAAAGAAATGCGTACCCTGACTGGGGTCAACACGATAACGGTCGAGCCCCGATTCAACGATGATGCGCGCTCCCGAAATCTGCGGCCATTTTACAGGAACCCCAAGCCACGGATCGCTGGACCCCCAGCGGCCGGGCGCTACCAGAATGTAGTTTTTCTTCAGTTTCAGAAATTCGGAATTGAGCCGGTCAATAGTATTGGCAATTTCAGGATTTTTTGAAGGATCAAAGGTTTCGGGCTTCACGTAAATAATATCACAAACATTAGAGATGACGCCGTTTCCAAGAGCCGAAGTAGAATAAATAAGGCAGTCTTCTTTCTTAACCGTGTCAATACTGATGTTCACCGATTCCTTATTATCAACTATGGGTCGAATCTGCAGGAAATTAAAAATCTTAGGCCTGCCTTTGGGAACATCCAGATTTGCAGCAAACTCTATTTCAACAGGATTGTTCATCTCGCGCTGACCGGTGTATAACAAGGTTTTCAAAATTTCCGCCAGCGGAAACATATTATAGTTAAGCAGGTTTGAATAGGTTATTATACGCTTGCCCGGGGAGCCGATACCATCCCTGATAGTATTGTTTTCCATATCAAACGTAGATGCTGCATATTTAAGAGCTCCATCGTGTTCTGCTTCTCTTATCGGCAGCTTCAGAATATTCACGCCATCGTCAACCGAGGGAATAAAACTGGAAGGCCGCAGGTCGAGTGCGTAGAAGCTGTTCTGGGTTTCGCGCAATGCCATTTCGGGCGATGAGAGCTGAATAATTTTCTTAGGATACGCAGGTGAAAAACGAAGTGTGGTTCCTCCGTCAACAATGTATTTCCCGAGACCATAAGCAAGATTTACCACACCGTCTTCGGCTTTTTCGGGATAGATAGGATAGAAATTAATGGAGCGTGCTACCCCCGAAAGTGCAGGATAGAAGCGGTCGCCGTAACGTGTTCCGCACACTTCCTGAAGGATAATACCCATCTTTTCTTCGTCAATAACATTGGAAGTTGCCGTCATGTAGGCCTTGCTGGCTTTGAAATACACAGAGGCATACACACATTTAATGGCATAGCTCAGCATCTCAATCATCTTGCGCTCGTCATTCTCTATTTTAGGAATAAAATAAGTAGAGTAGATGCCGGCGAATGGCTGATAGTGTGAATCTTCGAGAAGGCTGGAGGAGCGAATGGCAATGGGATTTTTTATAACGGTAATGAAGGCAAGCAAATCTTCATGAATACGGAACGGCAGGCGTGCACGGATAAAATTTTTCAGAATTTCCTCATCGGGCATATCGGAAAGACCAATCCTGTAGAGATTGTTTTCTTCCATGAACTCATCGAACACATCGGTTGTAAGAACCACCGTTCGGGGAATGGTAACGATGATATCATCAAATTTATCGAAGATTCTGTTTCTCTTAATCAGGCTGTCGATGAATGCCAGACCGCGGGCTTTGCCGCCCATAGAGCCTTCGCCGTTGCGCGCAAAGAAAATATATTCGTCGAAGCTGGAGCGGTTGAATTCGGCAATAATACCTCTGCCTTTATTCATCCTGTAACTTGCGATGGCTTCAAACAAATAGCGTTTTATTTCGTCAATATCCTGAAAGTCGTCGGGACGGACATACTTGAACATTTCGCCGATGGGGAAAAGCGCACGCGCATTGAGCCATTTCGAAAAATGATTGCGCTGTATGTGATAACTGAGAGAATCGTCGGGCACCTCAAATATGCGCTGCTGAAGGGTTTGCAGGTCCGATGCCCGGGTTATTTCTTCGTGGGTTTCGGGATTTCTGAAAATAAAATCGCCAAACGTAAGCTGTTCGTTAATGAAGTCGCGCAGCTCAATAGACAATGTTTTTGATTGCTTGTGGATGAAGTCAACATTGAGTTCATGCGCCACCACAGCGTTTTCGATGTCAAAGCTCTGAATCATCACCGGCATAAATCTGTCATCGGCCTTCACTTTTTCAACGAGCTTCACTCCTGCCCTGTTGTCTTTAACGCCGTCGCGTTTGAACGACATATCGGTAATTACGCCCAGCAGATTATTTTTGTATTTATCATACAGGGTAATGGCATCTTCATAATTCATGGCAAGCAGAATCTTCGGCCGGCCGCGCATTCTGAGCATTTTCTGATGCTCGTTCAGCCCTTCCATCATAAACTCCTTCGACTGTTTGAAGATGAGCTTATACAGCAATGGCAGGTAACTCGAATAAAAGCGAATGGAATCCTCGACCAGCAAAATTGACTGCACTCCGACTTCTTCCACATCAAACTCAACATTCATTTTATCTTCGATAAGTTTGATGATGGCCAGCAGAATTTCGGTATTTCCCAGCCAGCAAAAAACATAATCGATGGCGCTCATGTCGCCGCTTGCAAGGAGTTGGGTTACTTCGCGTGAAAACGGAGTAAGGGCAACGATAGGCTTTTTCGGGTATTTCCCTTTAATTTTTCGGGCAAGCTCAAACGGATCACTTACGCTGAGCATGGTTATCACCAGATCAATATTCTCGCGGTGCAGGATTTCAAATGCCTGCTCATAGTTGGATGCCATGATGAAACGTGGCGGATAGCGCAGGTTCAGCGATACGTATTCATTGAATATCTGCTCGTCGATGCGGCCGTCTTCTTCAAGCATAAATGCATCGTAGCTGCTGCAGATAAGCAGTACGTGATAAATCCGTTTCTGCATCAGCAGTTTGAAGGATGTGTCCTGGAAGTAATACTTCCGCAATGTCAGCATCTTGCTTAATGGCATATCGCTGTAGTTTATTTGAGTAACACAAAGTAAAGAAAAAAGTTTATAAAGTGTGAAAGTTTGTAACGTTTCTAAAGTCTATAAAGTCAAAATTGTTGGATTGCTGAATTGTTGGATTGTTTGATTGTCTTGATATTTTAGAAAAACGTAAAAATCATAGAAAACTGCAAATTCTGATATAATAGGCGGGAACGGCTCATTTCACCGGGACCAATAAGATACCTTTTATTGCTTTTAGTTTCTGTAAGCGTTGAACTGCCAGTATAATGAGGCATTGGGTCATCAAGAATACTCATTTTATGATTCATTGAAATCCACGCTACAGGAGAAAAGTCATAACCCAGTGTCATGGCCAGAGTCCCGGGGTTAAATCGCAATCCCAAGGCAATGGACGGAAGTATCATCCATGCTTCGTCCCTCTCGTCCATGTCCCATTGATTACCCTGGTCACGGCCCTGAAAAGAGTATTTATTAAGTGAATAAATAAATTTAGACTTAAGCCCCCAGACAGGAGAAATCAGAAATTTATTGTACAGTATTTTCGAGATTGGACGTGCATAGGCATATTGCAGTACATAATACTTTGATGTCAATCCCAATTGAGCGTATGGAGTTTCTATTTGCTTAGACCTAAATGCATTGAATGCAAACGAAATATCATGAAAATTCATCTTTTTACCTGACCAGGTAATTCCAATCATAGGACAGAAACCATTACTTGCCATGAAAGCATTTCGGTATATTTTATCCTCAGCCATAAATGGCGGAACTGAATCGCCTACTTCTCTAGGACATTTAATATTGGAATTCAAGGTGCGAATCTGAAAACCCACACACATTCCAATTGGAAAATAAATTTTATTTCTTCTGGAAGAATCGGCAATATGAGCAGCGGCAAACTCCGTATATGCAACTAAAATCAGGAGAATAAAAACAATCCGTTGCGAATAAATAATCCGGTTTATCATATCAAAGTGTTTAATACCAGCGAAGAACTAAATATTGTTGTATTGTTTGATTGCCGACTTGTTTAAAATAACATATTTATCAGTACATTTTTCCGGACCAAATCAACCGAGACGAAGAGCAATGACTCTTGACAAATACTAAACAATTAGCTTTTCCATTATCATAGTTCACTTCTCCAATTCCTTGACATCCATTCCAAGAATTTCCATTATTATCGAAGATAGTCACATATTCCCCGCGATAGGAACAGGTTTGAACAAATGCGTATATTTTTTCGCTGTTAATAATATATTCACTAATTGATAATTGCGGGTTAATATCGTCATCTGAGTAGTGGCAAATACAATCGGGTGTAACTTTTTTGAAATTCTGTATCTCAGTCTTTACCCATTTTGGAATATCGTCAGGGTAATCCTTTTTGCATTGGCTGAAAAACAATAAAAAGAAGATAAGCACAAAGCACTTTGGTAAAATGGTTCTCATGCTATTTTTTATTTTTGAAGGTGTAACCAATATCGAAAGAAAAATATGAAAAATAATATTTGAAAGGGTCGAATAAAAACTCATTTTTATACAGGAATATTTTAAATGAAGGAACTAAGCCTGCACGGAAGAAGAAGCCACCGTTTTCTCTTTGGTATCGAAATCCAAGCACTCGTGTAAAAAGGTATAATCTTGAGCCGTAAAGATTCTTTATCAAATGAATATCGCCGGTAAGCCCGGCACCAATCTCAAGACAATATCTTTTCCCAAAAAAATAATTTACTTCCAAAGGCACAATCAAAGATGAATTATATAATTCATCGCCGACATATTTCCTACCTATATAAATTGGCGTTAACGGATCAATAATATTTCTTTTATTTTGATTGTAAATCGTTGACAATAGTGAAAACGAAACGCCTCCCCTAACGCTCACTTTGTGAAACTTCTTAGCGAGAACAATCCTGTCATAATTTATAGACGATAAGCCACCATTACCAAAAAACTCAACAAAAATTGAATTTTTAGAAATATCATTTTTATGCTTACGGACAGTATCCACTTGTGCGACCAGAGGCGAGCTCATCATACAAATCAGAAGCAACTGAACAATCAGGTTTTTCATAACCAACATTTTTTTGTACTAAATACTTTCTACCAAATACTAAGTACTTTTTTTATCTATTCCGTTACAACCAACTTTTTGAATAGCTGAGTCCGGCCCATTGCCTGTATTCCATAAAAATAAATTCCGCTGTTCCACTGCGATACATCAACAGTAACATCTCCTGAATTTTGCAAAAGCGGAACGGTGTAAACCATTGCGCCAAGGGTATTGTAAACCTTAAGGGTTCCGCGGTGTTCAGGAATTCGGTAAGAGATTTTTACATTGCCGGAAGCAGGATTCGGAAGCGGTTCAGAAAGGAAAAACCCATCGCTTGCATTTTCCGACATTCCGACATTTACGGCATTCAGAACACTTACATCAACATCATCAAAATAAAATCCATCCGCGTTAACACCGCCATCAGAAACCAGCGTGAACTGCAGTTTTATGTTCTGCCCCAGGTAATCATTCAAATCAATTTCCTCCTTCACCCAGGTGTTTTGAATGCCGTCATACAAAGGCTGTCCCAATAACTGATTCGAAGTACCGTTCACGGTGTATTTTCCGCAAAGCGGCGTCCATGTAGCGCCACCATCGGCCGAAGCTTTTACCTGAACATAATCATATCCTTTTTCAATATTCCATTTTGTCCAGAAGCTCAGCAGCGCATATATATTATTTACAAGGCTTACCGAAGATGTCAGTGTAACTGATGAATTCTGATTGTCGCTGTAATTCCCCGAAGGCGAATCGGTAATGGATGAAGGTGCACTGTGGTAATTTGTGGTGCTTATCCCCCATCCGCCTGTTGTCCAGTTATTGATATTTGTACCTGCATCGGCAAACACACTCACTGCCTGACCGTAAATTTTCCGTATGGTATCTGAAACGCTGTAAAGCCCGTTGTTGCAGGAAAGCAAGTAAATGATTTCATCACCGGCAACGATAGACGGATTGAGTGTAAAGGAAATACTGTCGCTGCGGGATTCAAGCACATTCATGCCTGAAAAAGCCACAGAACCGCCTGTTGACAGTATATTTGAGCTTAGCGGAATCACCGATACGGTGAATGTGGCGGCACTCTGCCCCAGGCGCTGAATATCAAATTTAAAATAGCCATTCAGCTGAGGAACAAAGCGCGGTGATTTATCGGCAAGCAGCGCGTAACGCCCTGCAAATCGTGCCACATAAAGATTCTGTAATACATCGCCCTGAGCAATATCGTCGATACGTGAAGCGGCGGGCCAGAAGCCATCGTTTGAATTGCCCGCTTCAGGCGCCCATGCAATCATTTTGTTTTTTGTTGACTGCTCGCCGTAGAACCAGTCGATGGAGCCGCCATTGGCGGTATAGCCAAGCGTCTGGAAAGGCGTTCCCTGCAAATAGCCGTTCTCATGCACCATCAGTTGCGAATATGCTTTATACACATTCGAATCGGGCGTGAGCAGCGAAGCCATGTAACTGTAGGGATAAATCAGATAGTTTCCGTAACAGTGCCAGTCGATGGAAGTGACAAAGGAACGGCTTTCGCAAAAGCCTTTCATAATCTGGGTTTCGGGCTCGGAGAAGCCCGCAGTGCCTCTGTAGGTCTCGCTGCTTGTGGTGGGCGATGAACCTGTATTATCATATCCCCACTGATAGCCATAATTACGGTTCAGGTCGACGCCATAGGTGCCATCGCCGTTGTTGCGCCTGTTCTTGCGCCACATGCCGCCACCATTGGTATTTGTAGTATGATTGCGCTCATAGCCATCGGCATTTACACAGGGCACAAAATACAATTCCAGATTATTGAGCAGGTTATGAATTTCGGTATTTGTATTATAATTTTCAAGCAAATACCACATATAAAAAATCAGCTGCTGCATGCCCATGGGTTCCCGCGCATGCGTAAGCGCGGAATACAGCACTTCCGGCTCGGGCTCATCAACATCAGGATTATCGGATATTCTGACATAATATAAAGAACGGTTCTCAATGGTATGACCTGTGCCAACCGTCATTTTCTGGCTTATCAGATTTGGATAATGAAGCCGCATGCTGTCGAGCTGAGCAAGCATCTCCGTAAGGGTAAGATAACCGCCCATGGAGCCATGCACAAAATGCGCAGGCGTTTGCCAGACCGTGTTTGCGCAGCCCGATTGATTTACATTTTTTTCCTCATTCTGCGGAAGCGTATTTCTCAGTCTGTAATACTCAGAAACATCGGCAATCAAGATTTGGCAGGGAATATTATTATCTTTCAACTTCTGAATATCATCCGAAGAAATCTCCAGAATAAGCGCTCCGTCTTTATCGACAAAGCCTTCAGGAGGAATGCCCAGTGTCGCTATGCGCTCAATACTAATATTATTAAGTGAAACTTTTACGCGGGAATATTGCCCGGACTGAGCAAAAACCGCGGCAGCAATCAACATTGCCATGACTATAAGAAACTGTTTTTTGAGCATAAGCGGATTTATCAACAAATGATGCATTTCAAAGATAAAGAAACCAATGGAATAAATTAAAAAAAGGTATTTTTACCATCATGAATTTCAGAGTTTACAAATCATCGGCCGGTTCGGGCAAGACATTTACCCTTGTTCTGGAATATCTTGCGCTCGTTATTAAAATGCCCCAGGAATACCGTAGTATTCTGGCGGTGACCTTCACCAATAAGGCTGCCAACGAGATGAAAGACCGCATTCTGAAACGACTGAAAGAGCTTGCCTCCGGATCAGAAAGCAGCGATGTTGCGGTTATTCTGCCAAGACTTATCCAGCAAACAGGATTAAACGAAGCTGAGATCAGAAAAAACGCGGCTGAAGTACTTACGTTTATCCTGCACCGATATTCAGATTTTGCGGTATGCACCATCGACAGTTTCACGCATCGTATTATCCGCAGCTTTGCCCATGACCTGCATCTTCCGCAGAATTTTGATGTGGAAATGAACCCCGAAAAGCTCATTGCCGAAGCCGTTGACATGCTGATAAGCAAGGCCGGCATTGAAGATGCACTGACAAAAGCGCTGGTAGAATTTACGGAAATTAAAGCACAGGAAGAAAAGAACTGGAACATTGAAAATGACCTTGCCGTTTTCGCGAAAGCGCTTCTTGACGAAGATACGCAGCAGTATATCAGCCGGCTGAAACATATGCGTGTAGCGGATTTCATTAAGATAAAAAACAAAATTGCCGTTCTCCGGAAAACCTTTGAAAAAAATATTTCGACACAAGGTGAAGCCGGACTGAAACTGGTGAGTGATGCCGGGCTTTCGGCAGAATATTTTTATCGCGGCAAAACCGGCATCGTAAAGTATTTCGAATACCTGCGCGACTGCCGCAGCGATAAACTTGAGCCCAACAGCTATGTTTATGAAACCATTGAAGAAGATAAATGGTACAGCGCCAAAGCAGGAAATACTGAGAAAGCAGCCATTGACGGTATTAAAGACGGCATCCGCGCTGTATACACAGCTGCCCGTACACTCATTGATGCCGGTCTCGATAATTATATTGTCTACAGCGAAATCAACCGGAATATTTTTCCGCTGGCGGTATTGAATGAAACCGCGCTTCTGCTTGATTCTATAAAGGAAGAAAACAATATTATTTTCATCAGCGAATTCAATCAGCGCATTTCCGATGTTGTATTGAAAGAGCCTGTACCTTTCATATACGAGCGTGCCGGTGAGCGGTTCAAAAATTTTCTTCTTGATGAATTTCAGGATACATCAGTCATGCAGTGGCAAAACCTGCTTCCGCTGATAGACAATTCGCTGTCGAACGGTCAGTTTAATCTGGTGGTGGGCGACGGGAAGCAGGCTATTTACCGCTGGCGCAACGGTGAAGTAGAACAATTTGAACGGCTTCCCGAAGTAATTAAAAAACGGGGCGTTCTTGCCGACGATTATGAAGAATCGCTGTCACGAAATTATGAAGCGGTGATGCTTGATACCAATTTCAGGTCGTTGAGCACTATCATAGAATTCAATAATGATTTCTTCACCTTTATTCGGGAACACCTTGACGGTGCAGCGCAAAATATTTATGCGCATGTGGCGCAGAAAGCGCTTCCCTCTAAAAAAGGCGGTTATGTAGAGCTGCAGTTCATTTCAAAAACAGAAGATGATGACACAGACTTCGCAGCCCGTCAGTTTGATGCCGTAGAAACCATTATTGCGGGGGCTGTTGCAGAAAAATATGCGTACAAAGATATCACCATTATCTGCCGCTCCAATAACAACGCGAGTGCCACAGCCCGTTACCTTATCGGGTGCGGCATACCGGTAATCAGTTCCGAATCGCTGCTGCTGTCAGCTTCTCCCGATATTAATTTTATTCTGTCGGTTCTGCGGTGGTTCTCCAATACCCATGACGACCTCTCGAAAGCAGCGGTACTTGCTTGGCTTGTTCAAAACGGACATTGCGGCAAGCGCACACTGAATGAACTCCTCGGAAAACTGAAAGACGGTTTAGGTTTCAATGTATTGCTGCGTTCACTTGGGTTCGAAGTGCCGTTTAGCCGGCTGCTGAAAGAACCGGTATATGAGCTTTGCGAAGAAATAATCCGCATTTTCAAACTATCGGCCAAAGCCGACCCGTACCTTGCCTTTTTTCTGGATGCGGTATTTGAATATGCGGGAAAATATAACAGCAGCCTGTCGGGATTTCTGGAGTGGTGGGAAGATAACAGCGGCAGCCGCTCGGTAAAAGTGCCCGAAGGAACGGATGCCGTAAGGGTCATGACCATACACAAAGCCAAAGGACTGGAATTTCCGATTGTTATTTATGCCTTTGCCACTGAAAAATCGAAAAACACCAAAGCCGCGGCATGGGTGGAGCTCAAAGACGAAACCTTTGAAGAACTTCCGGTTGCCATGCTCCCGCTGTCGGCACGTATTGAGCAAACAAGGTTTGCTCCGCTCATGGCGGAAGAAAGAGAGAAATCGTATCTTGATTTTATCAACCTGCTGTATGTTGTGCTCACACGCCCCATTGACAGGCTGTTTGTACTGACCGATATGCCCACCAAAAAGCCCGAAACACTGAAGTGCGTACCTGACCTGCTCAGCTCTTTTCTTGGCTCGAGAGGTGCATGGAACGAAGAACAGCATGTGTATACATTTGGTGAAAAAGCCATCAATACCCGGGCAGAAAAGCCTGCCACTGCCGCAGCATTCACCGATTTTGTGTCAACAGGATGGAAAGGCAGAGTAACGTTGAAACTGCGGGCGCCCGAACCCAGCGACGAAGAGCGCAACAGACAGGTTCACGGGCAGACGTTTCACCGCATTTTATCGGAAGTAAGCACCTTTGATGATATTGAATCTGCCGTTGCAAAGGCTTTTGCAGAAGGGCTGATGAATGCTGACGAAAAAGACGGAATGCAGCAATACCTGCAGCGCATAGCAGATAATCCGGCTATTTCAGCATTTTTTGTTCCCGGACTAAAAATAAAAACCGAGTGTGAAATTATTGATTCGACCGGCAAGAGTTTTCGTCCTGACAGAATTGTTCTTTTTGAAAATCAAACGGCAGTCATCGATTTTAAAACCGGTTCACAGCAGGAAAGTCACACGCTGCAATTGCAAAACTACGCCTCATTGCTGGCTGAAATGGGTTATCGCAACATTGATAAATACCTGCTTTATCTGCATGACGAACCGCTACTTGTAAAAGTATAAGCTGCTGAAAAGTCAATATCCGTAATGTATTCAGGCGGTGTGGCTATTTATTTTTATCGTCCATATAAAGCTGAAGCAGGCGGGCGACGTATTTTCCGAACACATCAAACTCAATATTCACAACGCTTCCGGGCTTGAATGTGTGGAAGTTGGTGAACTGATGGGTATAAGGAATGATGGCAACGGAGAACATTCCCGGTTCCGAATCAACCACGGTAAGGCTCACACCATTCACCGAAATTGAACCTTTTTCAACCGTAATATTGCGACGGCCGGGGTCATATTCAAAATAGTATTTCCAGCTTCCGTCGTATTCTTCGACTTTAATGCATTTTGCGGTCTGGTCAACATGACCCTGCACGATATGCCCGTCGAAACGACCGTCCATGCGCATGCTGCGTTCAAGGTTTACCACATAGCCGGGCTTCCATGAGCCGAGATTCGTTTTATCCAGGGTTTCCTGAATGGCAGTTACCACGTACTGATTTTTTTCGTGATTTACATTTACCACAGTAAGGCACACACCGTCATGGCTCATGCTCTGATCGACTTTAAGCTCATTGCCAATAGCCGTTTCAATGGTGATATTTATATTTGCTTTATCGTGGTCTATGCTTACCACTTTACCCGTTGTTTCTACAATTCCTGTGAACATATCAGCTGTTTTAATAATTTATCATCACAAAATTAGTTTTTATCGGTCAAACTCAGTCACAATTATTATTTATAATAACTGATAAAAGTAATTTTTGTGAAATGTTACAATAATGATACTTCCGTATTTTCTATTTCACGTAAAGGCGCAAAGCATAAAATAAAACGCAGGTTGGATTTATTAAAAATAGTTTCACAGAGGACACAGAGTAGGCACAGAGAGCCACAGAGAAATATTCCAGTACTATAATACTTATAGTCAAGACACTATCATCAGAAGATTAGTACCAAGAAGTTACCGTCTTACATGAAAAACATAATACTGCAGAAATCCCATAATTTCCATCAAAAAGGCGACGCCCATGTGAATGATTACACCTCCCCAAATGTGGCGGGTTTTCCAGGCTATCACACCGAGAATATAACCGCCAAAGACAGCCCCGATAGATTCGCCTAAGGGTTTTCCGAAATGCAGAAAGGCATACACCGACACCATGGGCAAAATGCTTTCCTTACCCATAACAGCAATCATTCCGATAACGAAAGCGCCGCGGAACATCAGTTCCACCATCACAAAATCAAGCCCGTAAAAAGTTTCAAAGACGCCTGTCATAGAGACTTTACTCATGCCCGGCACTATATCTACAATCCAGGGTTTATAACGCGGGTAGGCCGAAAGAAAATCGGGAGTGAAAGAAGCGGCAATTACGAGAGGTGCAACAATAGCAAGCAATACAAAATAGATGCGCAGGTCGGATTTCGAAAAACTCAGACCGAATAAACCTTTCGTATGGTGGTCGTAAACACGTTTGAGTACGAATAAGGGAATCAGATAAATGAGCGTGCAGCGCGCCTGTACCAATAATTTCATTACAAATGCCCTGGTCGGGATATCATTAAAAAGTTCGCCCACATATTTGTAATACCGCAGTCGTCCTACAATGGAAATCAACACCAGCAACGAAAGGCTTTTGATCCAGAATTCCCGGTTTTTCAGAACACTCTGCTGCCCGGAGACCAGTAATTTTGGAATAGCAATGACGTAATAAGCAAAGGAATAGAAGGCGAAAAAGCGCAGTATTGCTTCTATGTCAGTTCCACCCTTTTCAACAAATTTATTCTGAAAACTAAACAGATAATTGAGTGTGATTGATGCAATAAGAAAAGCGGCTGTAAACCCGTAAATCCAGGGGTTCCAGTCCGCTTTAATATGTTCCCTGATGGTTCTAACAATCGTTTTCATCAGGTCAAAAATAACAATTTAACCGGCAACTAGTTCGATCCGCACTTTGAACCTTTTTTCTTGCAGCATCCCGGAAGATTGGTGTAAGCAGTCGCATCGGCTTTAACATCATCGGCATCGTAACCGGCTTTGCTAATCACCTGACGTATTTTATCAGGATTGGTTTTTGAAGGATTGTAGGTAACAGTAAGTACCATATCATCCAAATTGAGTTCCGATTTCTTCACACCTTTTTCGTAAGCGAGTGCACCTTCAATCCTTTCTTTGCACATGCCGCATACGGCCGATGTTTTAATCTTGATCTCCGTGTTTTTGTTGCTTTGTGCACATCCAACACCCATTGTCATAAAAAATGACAGGATCAGGATAAGCGAAAAATACCTGGTTTTCATTTGTTCGTTTTTATTAGTTGGTGAATTCTTTGTTTACTGTTTACTGATAACTGCTAATTGTTAACTGCTAACCTGCAACTGTAACCTGCATCCGTAACGGCTTTAATGATATCATCGGAAGTGGCGCCGATACTTTCAACTTCCAGATTATACTCAGGATTTCCGAGGCTGAATTGCCATGACCTCAGGTCGGGCAACTTCATAAAAACCTGATCAATTCTGGCAGAGCAACCTGAGCATTTCATACTTGTAACGAACCTAAATGTTTTCATCCTAAAAATTATAATGGTGCGTGAATATTAGTTAATAAGCATCTGCAAAGTTACTCTAAAAACCATGCCTGAACATCGCACACCGCTCTGATTAAAATCATAAGGTCAATGAATTAAGGAAAAATTAGCTTATTCGAAATAAAGTGCCTCATTGAAAGCTATAATAAGCTGTTTTTTTATTTCACGCAAAGGCGCAAAAGATTGAATCATTAATTGTTAGTACGAAGTATTTATTCCGACGCAATTCCCAATAATCAAACTATTGCAAATTATTTCCTGTATTTTTATATTATAAGGGACGAAAATATCTCCCGGATGCTAAATAATTCGAAAATTCTTGTATTCCCCGATGCGCCATCCGGTGGTTTTCTCAATCCAATAGAGTATCCGCGAAAGCAGTGTAAACCTCTTTTGTAAGGGGTCGAAGCTGAATTCCCAGTTCTGCCCGGAGATGCGGTTATGCATCACCTGCGGATGCGTACCCGTAAAGCGTGCCAGTGAATCGATACCCGAATAATCGAATTCATCAACTTTCGGAATATTGGATTCCATCCAGCTATCGTCGTGCCATAGTTTATGAAAATACTGCTGCTTGTTTTGCTGTGCCGTTGGCGATTTCACCCATCCGTAATGATACACCCAGGCATCAACCGCCTTCACGCGCATCAGCCTGTTGTCGAAACGAAAGCCCTGTGCGTCTCTGAAAGAAGTCACTTTTTTGCTGTTGCGCACCACCCGAATTTCGCGGCGGTACCACTTGCGTGAATCGCCTGTATAATCATAGGAGCCGTAAAAATGCAGATAACGCAGCAGTAACCCTTCAACTTTGGGATTATCTTTCCATTGCTGCATGGCGGTTAAAATGGCAGGATGATATTTTTCATGGATAACCTCATCGCCCTGAATATAAACAGCCCAGTCGCTATCGGAAGAAATTGCAGCAAAAGCCTTATCGGTTTCCGCGGCAAGCACACGGCCGCCTTCGCGCAGGCTGTCGTCCCAAACGGTATCAATGATGCGGATTTTGGGAGAACCGATAGATAAAATCAGTTCACGGGTTTCGTCTTCGGAATTACCCAAAGCGACCACAAATTCATCGCACAGCGGTAGTACAGAGCGTATGGCCTCAGTAACGGGGTAATCAAATTTTACGGCATTCCTGATAAAGGTAAATCCGGAAACTTTCATTTTAAAATCGTCTTAAAACGGGCAAATGCCGGTATATCCGGAAGGAGTAATGGCTTTCAGCTCCTTTTTAAGTGCCGGTTTTATTTTCAGTTTATCGATGAAGGTATGCAGCGTACTTTTTGTAACGAGATTGCTGTTTCGTGTCAGATCTTTCAATGCTTCATAAGGCTCGGGGTAACCTTCGCGGCGAAGAATCGTCTGAATGGCTTCCGAGATTACCGCCCAGTTTTTGTCGAGGTCGGTTTCAATGGCGCCTTTGTTGATAATCAGTTTTCCGAGTCCTTTACTGAGCGATTTCAATGCAATAAGCATGTGTGCGAAGGCAACGCCGATATTGCGGCTTACCGTTGAATCGGTGAGGTCGCGCTGCAGACGTGAAACAGGAAGTTTTGCCGAAAGGTGCGTCAATATTGCATTTGCGTAACCAAGATTGCCCTCCGCATTTTCGAAATCAAGCGGATTTACTTTATGCGGCATGGTGGAAGAACCCACTTCATCTTTCTTGATTTGCTGCCTGAAATAATCCATGGAAATATACAGCCAGATGTCGGCACAGAGGTCGGTAAGGACAACGTTTACACGCTTCAGTCCGTCCATAAAGGCCGCCAGTTCGTCATAGTGTTCCACCTGAGTAGTAGTGCGCTGTCTGTTGAGGCCCAGTTTGCAAATAAAATTATCGGCGAATTCAATCCAGTCAACTTTTGGAAACGCAATATGGTGAGCGTTGAAATTGCCTGTGGCACCGCCAAATTTCGCCATCCAGGGAATGCTGTCAACCATTAAAAGTTGATTTTCCAGGCGTTCTACAAAAACAAAAAGTTCTTTTCCCAAACGGGTTGGTGAAGCGGGTTGTCCGTGCGTACGTGCCAGCATAGGAATCTCTTTCCAGTCGTTGGCCATTTGATTCAGCGTAAGAATAATGCCGTCGAGTTCCGGTTCAAGAACCATGGTATAGGCATCGCACACCATCAGCGGAAGCGCGGTATTATTTATATCCTGCGATGTGAGCGCAAAATGCACAAACTCCTTATAATCGCCGAGTTTCAGTTTAACTAACTTTTGCTTGATGAAATACTCAACCGCTTTGACGTCGTGGTTGGTTCTGCGCTCGATCTGCTTGATTACTTTCGCATCCTGAACCGAGAAGTCGAGGTAGACAGCACGCAGCTTTTCCTGTTCCTTTGCGGTGAATTTCTTCATCTGCGGAAGGCCAATGCCACCCAGTGCAATGAAGTATTCTACCTCCACCATTACCCTGTATTTAATCAGAGCGTACTCAGAAAAGAACTGTGCCAGTTCCTGTGTTTTGTATCTGTAACGGCCATCAGCAGGCGATAATGCGGTAAGTTCAGAGAGTTCCATAATAAAACTGTTTGTTAGATAATCACCAACAAATGTATTTATTTTAATTCAGTTGAGTTGAAATTCGTGCAGTGGATTTTTAACAATGATTTCTTTGTACATTTGCATAAACCACATCTGCTTATGCCATCCTTGAAAATCTCGGCTGTATCTTATCTGAATACGCTGCCCTTTATTTATGGAATCAAAAAAAGCGGTTTTCTGGAAGATTACGAGCTTTCGTTAGATGTTCCGTCGATATGTGCCGAAAAGGTGATTCAGAAAAAGGCCGATATCGGGCTTATTCCGGTGGGTGCGCTGTTGAAAATTCCGGCGTACCGCCTTCAAAGCGACTATTGCATCGGTGCGCAGGGAAAAGTAAAGAGTGTGTTACTGCTCAGTAATAAGCCGCTCGATAAGATAAAGAAGATTTATCTTGATACCGAATCACGCACTTCGGTAGCGCTGGCGCGCCTGCTCGCCATGCATTTCTGGAAAATTCAACCCGAATATTTTTATGTACCTGACGGCGGCAACGACCGCTACCGACTGCTCGAATCCGTTGTGGTGATTGGTGATAAAGCTTTCGGCCTTGAGCCATTGTACGAATTCTCATATGATCTGGCTGCCGAATGGAACCGTTTCACCGGACTTCCCTTTGTGTTCGCGGTGTGGGCGTCGGGGCGCAAATTGCCCGATGAGCAGGAAAATGCTTTCGCGATGGCAACAGAATACGGTGTGAGCTGCATCAGGGAAACCATTGAAGACGCATACGAAACGTCGAAAATATCCATAGACCTTGACGACTATTACCGCAATTGTCTAAGCTATTCGCTTGATGATGATAAGAAAAAAGGGATGAATCTGTTTCTTGAATATCTGAAAAAAGCCAATTTTAAGCAGTGAAAATCATGTACTTAAACGGACGTTGAAAAGACATCGCTCACTACGGCTTTGACCAATTATTATGATTTGCCTTTCATCATAGGGTCTTCCTTTTTCATGTCAACCAGCCATTTTCCATCTTGCTTGAGCAGATTAATGCGCTGCTCTTTGCCCGTCTGATCTTTATAGTACACAACAGCTACTTTACCGTCAACTACAGTACGGACGATTTCAACATTGATAGCTTTTCCCTTAAAGCTGCTGTCGGCGCCCTTTTCTTTGGCCATGTCGGCCAGTGAGCCCATGAATTCAATCATGCGGCGAGTGTCGGCTGTGCCCAGTTCAGCTGCTTTATCAAATTCAAGTTTACTGAAATGTTCAAGAAAGCGTTTTGCCACACTTTCGGGAGTATTGGCCTTTTGTGCTGTTTTACAGGAAAATGCAGCAAACAGCAATACCACAACTATCAGAGAAAGCGGTTTCAGGTATTTCATATGCGTACAATGATTTCATCAAAGGTACAAAAGAACTGATTAACATGGCGGCATGATTAAAATGTAAGGATTACCGGTTCGAACAGGCAATACAGAACTTCAAAGAAAGAAATAATGTTAAATTCCGCAAAAGTAAATTAACGCCAATTAACTTATGTGAAACGCTTATTAATTCAATTTAACGATTCATGCGGACCAGGATTTTGAAATACAATGATAAGGTTCTTCGTGTCTTCTGCGCGTGCCTCTTTGAAATTAATAAAATATTACACGGATAAACACAGAGATATCACGGAGTTACACAGAGACATTGTACTGTTGGTTCATTCACAGTAATATTCATATTATTACACCAGAAGATGATAAACCGCCATGATGACCATGAACAGGAGCATGTAGATATTCAGGCTGAGGAAAGAGCTTCGAAGGTTAATTACGGCCGATTTTCCAAACGAGAGCTTGATAAAAGTGGTTACAAATAAAATATTCAGGATAACAATAGCGGCGAACAGAACGGTTGAAATATCGGAAATAAAAAACGGAACCATCATGGATGAAGCAGAGGTAGCAATAATCCATGAAAAAACAATCATTCTGAGATTGGCCGGACTTACTGTGCGGTTGATGGTCGGGAATCCGGCTTCTTCATATTCTTTGCCGTATTTCAGCATCAGCAGCCAAAAATGCGGAACCTGCCAGATAAACAGAAAAAACGCGATGAAAATAATGGTTGAATCAAGGATAGAACCTCCTGCAGCAGCCCATCCCATAAGGGCAGGAACAGCACCGGTAAGCGAACCTGGAACCACTGCAAAGGCGGTTACTTTTTTAAGATTCGTATAAAACAAATTGTACCATAAAATATTGAACAAGCCTAATACAGCGGGTATCAGTCCGAAAAAGAGATACAGCATCATTGTGCCGCCGACTATAAAAAAGAGAGACACCATGACCGCATTCGCCACTGAAATCCGACCTGACGGAATGGGGCGATTCATGGTTCTTTCCATGCGGGCATCGTAGCTTCGCTCCTGAATCTGGTTCAACGCACCGGCGCCGCCGGCCAGCAGAAACACACCCAGAGCCAAAAACAGAATCTGAAAATCAAAAGCACCGGCACACACAATATATCCGGTAATTGCAGTGAAGGTAACCGCCAGTGAAACTCTGTATTTTATCAGAGCAGGAATGGAATATACAGCAGATGCTTTCAGGCTATTTCGGGGCTAAGGTTTTCAGGTATTCAGTAATTTTCGGGATGTCATTTTTCTTTACAAGCCCGTTGTATGATTTCATCAATCCTTGCGGGAAGCCGACTACAACATCTTTGCCCGGATCGTAAATAGAGTTGGTGATATAATCGTCATCAACCACTACTTTTCTTTTGACACCGTCAGTAATAACCTCCACGGTAGTTCCGTAGATGCCTTTAAACGAAGGACCAATCAGCTTTGAACCTTCGAGCGAATGGCAGGAAAAACATCCATTTTTCTCAAGAACAATGTAGCCTTCGTTATTATCGTCCACCTTTTTAACGGGCAGTGCTGCCAGCCATTTTGTAAAAACAGGTTCCGGCACCACTTTAACTACGGCCGACATGTAAGAATGATTTATGCCGCAGTACGAAGAACACAGCAAGTCGTATTCTCCGATTAATCCGGGAATAAACCAAGTATAATTATTTTTACCGGGAACAACATCTTCTTTTATTCTGAAAGCGGGAATAAACAAGCCGTGTATCACGTCCTTTGAAATGAGATTCAGTTTCACTGCTTTGTTTATGGGCAATACAAGCGTATCCGATTGTTTTTTGCCGGGGTATTCAAATGCCCATTTCCACATGCGCCCGATAACCTTCACTTCCATGGCACCGGCAGGAGCTTTGCGCATTGGCAGAAATCCTTCCCATCCCACATAAAACATAAAAAGTACGAGAATCATGGGTATTGCAGTCCAGGTAAATTCGAGCAGAGAACTATCTTTTATCTGCACCGCTTCAGCATTCTTTTTCCGGTTGTATTTTACCACAAAAACGAGCATGGTAGTAGTAAGTGAAATCAGGAAAAAGAACGATATTCCTAAGATTATCAGAAAGGCTTTGTCAACACCGTGAACAAAATTCGAGGCTTCAGAAAACATAATTTCAGTTCTGTTATCTATATGAATAATCAATAAAAGTAATGAGCACTATCAGGGTAAAAAGCACGAAAATCATACCCACCAAAATGCGCAGCAGCATGCTTTCATATTTAAGATGCATGAAATAAGAAAGCACCAGAAAGCCTTTTACACCTGCAATCAGCAGGGCTACCGTAACTGTAAAAGCTGCCAGGTGAAATGAGGTAATACTGATAGTAAGAAATGTAAAAAACATCAGTGCCAGCAGCACTCTGACGAGCACTTTATATTCCGTAATATGTGTAGTTTTATCTGACATGTCAACAATTTTTTGCTTAGGTAATAAGGTACAATAATGGGAACAGGAATATCCAGATAAGGTCAACAAGATGCCAATAAAGCGCTCCATTTTCCAACAGCACAAACCTTTCAATATGGATGCTTCCGTTCTTTACTTTAAAGTATACCACCAACAGCAGAATCATACCAATAATAATGTGGAGTGCATGCAGCCCGGTCATAAAGAAGTACAAGCTAAAATACAGCAGGTGTCCGCGTTCAAGCAAAGGCATCAGGTCGGAGCCGGGATAAAGACCGTGTTCGAATTTCGCGCCCCATTCAAAATACTTATTTACCAGAAACACAACGGCCATCAGCAAGGTAACGGCAATTAACCGCAGTGTGAGTTTTTTGTTCCCTTTTTGCATGGCTGTGAGTGCCATGGCAATCGTCATGCTGCTAAACAGTAATACGATGGTATTGATAGCACCAATGGTAACACTCAGTTCCAGACTGGCCTCATGAAAATTAGCCGGATATTGCGCTCTGTAAATCGAATAAACCAGAAACAATCCGCCAAATAACAGCAGTTCTGTAAATATGAAGAGCCACATTCCTAACTTCGATGCTTCGTCGTCGCGGTGCTCTTCGAGGTGGGTTTCAGTTTCACTCATCATTAAAAATTATTATTTATAATCGTATGGATTTTGCTTGATTACCGGTGCTTCATCGAAATTCTCAACCGGAGGAGGTGAAGGAATCTGCCACTCCAGTGTGCTTCCGCCCCATGGATTTGCCGGAGCAGGTGCACCTTTACGCACGCCCATTACCAGATTGTACACCATTAAAATAAATCCGCTAATCAAAATAATACCGCCTATTGTTGATATTACCTGTGCCGGCTGGAACTGCGGCAGATAGTCGAAATAACGACGCGGCATGCCCTGAATTCCGATAATAAACTGAGGGAAATAGAGCAAATTAAATCCAACAAAAATAATGGCCCAGGCGATGGTTGCACGTCTGAAATTATACATTTTTCCATACATTTTCGGCAGCCAGTAATGAATGGCGGCAAAAAATGCAAATCCCATCCCACCAAAAATAATATAGTGAAAATGGGCAACAACAAATGAGGTATCATGAACCTGAATATTGGTAGCAACAGAGCCTAACAGGAGTCCGGTTAGCCCGCCAATCAGGAACAGAAAAATAAATGAAAGTGCAAAAAGAAAGGGCGGTTTGATATCTATGGAGCCTTTGTACATGGTCGCTAACCAGTTAAAAACCTTGATAGCACTCGGTACTGCGACAATAAATGTAAGCAGTGAGAAAAACCAACGCGCATTTTCGCTCATTCCGGATGTATACATGTGGTGTCCCCAAACTAAAAATCCGACGCCCGCAATGGCAATACTTGAAAACGCTATGGCTTTATAGCCATATACTTTTCGCTGGCAAAACGTAGGAATGATTTCAGTGATAACACCCATGGCAGGAAGAATCATGATATAGACGGCAGGATGAGAATATATCCAGAACAGGTGCTGAAACAATACCGGATCGCCGCCGAGTTCAGGATTAAAAAATCCGATTCCGAACAGACGTTCTGCAATGAGCATCAACAGTGTGATACCGACAATAGGTGTGGCGAGCAACTGTATCCATGCAGTAGCATAAATGGACCATGGGAACAGCGGCATACTGAAAAATTTCATTCCCGGAGCCCGCATGCGGTGAATGGTAACAATAAAATTCAAACCGGTAAGTATGGAAGAAAAACCGAGCACAAAAGCTGCTGTTGTAGCCATGATTACGCTTGTTCCGGTAGATGTACTGTAAGGTGCATAGAACGTCCAGCCGGTATCGGGCGGGCCGGTTCTGAGAAATTGTGAGGCAACGGCAAGGATACTTCCAAAAATAAAAATCCACCATGAAAACAGATTCAATTTTGGAAATGCCACATCCTTTGCTCCTATCAAAATCGGTAAAAAGAAATTTCCAAAAACAGCAGACAAACCCGGAATCACCACCATAAAAATCATGATGATGCCATGAACCGTAAATACTCCGTTATAGGTTTGGGGCTTCATGATTGTTTCGCCCGGTGCTATCAGCTCGAAGCGCATCATCAGACCCAGTATGGCGCCAATAAAGAAAAAGGTAGCAATAGCATACAGGTACAGCAACGCAATTCTTTTATGGTCTGTAGCAAATATCCAGGAAAACAAACCCTTAAATTTTCCTTTATGCTGCAGGTAACTCACATATTCAACTTTAGCGGTTCCGTTATTCATCATTATTCAGCTTTTTTTTCTTTTTTGGTTTAACCAGAAACACCACTACAAAAATAAGAATGAAGAAAATAATGATGGTTCCGGCTACTTTCACAATATCCAGTGAATATCGTTTTGCATCCTGATCATAGCTGTAGCAAAACAGCATTACCTTCTGAATAGTAGGCCGTGCCTGCTCTTTTCCAGCTTCAATTATAGCCATTTTGAAATCAATCGGCAAAAAGCTGATACCATAGAGGTATCGTGTAATTTTGCCCAATGGGCTTATTGCAATAATTGCTGACGGGTGCACAAAGTCCAGGCCGACAGCTTTTGTTATGAAGCCGGTTGCGTTGGTTATTTTAAAAATAGTAGCACTGTCTGTTGTAAGAAACATCCATCCGTCGCTTTTTCCTTTTGAATAACGGCTTGAAAAAATCTCTTTTTTGCTTTTGGCTTTCTGAGGTGTATCGCGGTAATTGAAGCTGATGGTAATGACTTGATAATCTTTTCCCAGCTCAAGATCTGTTTTCTGAATCACGCTGCCTACGCCTTCCAGCAAAGGACTGCAGAGTCCCGGACAATCGAAATATACGAACGAAAGAATGGTAGGTTTGTTGATAAGCTGTCGCAGCGTAACCGTATCAAAATGGTCGTTAACAAATTTCAAATCGAGCGGAATGGTCTCTCCCAGATGTTCGACAATGCCCACCTCGGTTGACTGGTCAACCTGTGCGTACGAGCGAACAGAGAAAAAAGAAAAGACAAGAAAAACAAAAAGAAGTTTTTTTTGCATATCAATTATTCTTTAGTTGATTCGACTTTGGGTGCACCATAAAAGCCCGCAATCATCAGAGCGCCACCCATTAAACTTGTATCTTTCAAAAGTTCGACAAGAGCCAGCTCAGCGTTTGCTGTAAATAATCCCGGGATATGGATAGTAGCAATAAAAATCAATAATAACCCGGCTAAACAGAAGCATGTGATTCTGATGAATTTATTCAGCATGATGCTGATGCTCGCTGCAATTAAAAATACCCCCGTCAGTAAAATTGTGTAGCCTCCGCTCGGGATAAATGACGACATCATTCCCAGAAAAAAATCAGTCATAAAAAAATGATTCAGACCGATGATTCCGAATGGCAGAGCGAATAAAATTCTGCCAATAACCGTTAGAATTTTCATAATTGTTTCGTTTTAGTTATTTCCTGATTTCATTAATTTTCTTAAATTAATAATCACATATAGTAAGACCGAACCGACCACCAATAAAATAGATGTATAAGTGATGATTATCCACCAGGGCGCCTTTTTCAGGACATTCCAGATGGCACGTTTTTCTGTCAAGCCGGGTTTATCTGTTGGTATTCCAACCTTCATTTTTTGAACTGATTCAATTTCGCCGTAGGTGTCATCATTTACATTAACAACCAGCTCAACATTTCCGTCTTTATCGCCCGGCAAATCCCAGGGAAATTTAAATACAGCGACGCCATCACTATTCGTGTGAAGCGTTTTATCAATCTGCAATTTTCCAAAATATCGTGAGGCGAACAGCACTATTTCAGCGTCTTTAAGTGGGATGATACCATCTTTCTCAGTGGCTTTAACTTCAACCCGGATTTTATGAGCCACCGAATCGAACGCCAGTTTAATCTTTACTTTCTTACTTATTTCAGGATTTGTTTTAGAAAGTACCTGAACATATTTTTTATTAAAACTCCGGATAAAAGAAATCACCGTCCAACGGTCAGCTTCCGACAGGATATTCTTGAACGAAGGCATAATAAGCTTTCCTGTTGACAGGATATAAAACAACTCACCGTCGGTAAGGGTTTGAGTTTTTGCAGAAGCCAGATCGGGTGGTACGGGAACCAGGGTTTTTAAACTGTTTCCCTTGCCTGGATCTCCGTGGCAAATCATACAATTCTTAGTATAGATTTCCTTGCCGAGCCGTGCCGTTGTATCACTGAATTTAATGTAACTGTTCTTTGCTTTTTTATCAGCAGGAATGTCCCATCCCTGACCCGATGCAATGACATGCAAAAAAGCAGACAACAATAACGTTAACGTAATAAAAATAGGTAGCTTTTTCCCTGACATCATCAATTTTCGTTTTTAATTTCTTCTGCCTGATGCATTGTTTCCTGAACCGGAATTACAGGAAACAGCTTCGATAAAATCGTAATTATTATCAACACCAGAATAAACGGTGCAATGGTAATTAAGGTTTCTGTAATCGTAGGCGTATATATTTTAAAATTAAGAGGTACATTCTGGATAGGCAGAAAAGGATGTTCCTGCGTAGGAACAACAATAATATATCGTTTAAACCAGGCTCCGACGAGCACAAATATCGCGATAATCAGAATGGGCAACGGCTTTCTCATTTTTCGGAACAGCATGAAAATAATCGGTAGCACCAAACCAAATATCTGAACTGCCCAGAATAGTAAGGCATGCGTGCCGACAAAAATATCATGCAAATGAGCTGCGTCAAACTTTTTCATTTTGTAACCCGGCACTAAAAATTCATTCAAATTGAAGTATAGATAAATCAGTGAAAGCAACACTAAAAACTTGCCCATTTTATCGAAGTGCATTTCGGTAATGTAATCCTGAAGTTTAAAATTTTTCCTGTAAAAATACATGGCGATAATTACGGCAGCTCCGCCCGATACAAAGGCTCCTGTAACAAAATAGGGGCCGAAAATAGTAGAATCCCAGCCTACGCGAGAAGTGCTTGCAAACAGCCACGACGTGACGGTGTGAATGGCCAATGCCACGGGCACAATCAATATCGCAAGAATTTTTGTGGAGCGCTTAATGATTTTTTCCTGCTCAGCATTACCGGTCCAGTTCAGTGAAAGTATTTTGTAAAGTTTTTTTAATAGTCTGGGGGCATTGTCAACTTTTTCAGCGCATATTTTCATATCGGGAATCATCGGCACATACAGCAATAATGCGCTAATCACCACATACACCATTACCACTGTCACATCCCATACAATAGGCGATTGCAGTCTTCCGTACATAAAAACATTTAACAGCCGCTCGGGGTGCCCCATATCGGAAACAATTACCAAACCGGCCACGGCAGCAAAAGCCAATGCAATAATTTCGGCAATACGCGCTAAGGGCGAAGCCCATTTGGCACCGGAAAGACCGAGCACGGCACTTATCAGCATCCCGACAAGGCTTGTTGCCACAAAGAAAACAAAGTTAGAAATATACATTCCCCATGAAATATAATCGCTCAGACCCGTTACAGACAGTCCGTCTTTAAGCTGGGTTGTGTAAGCATAAAGACAAATCACCAGCGATATACCCAAAAAGCCCATCCAGGCAACAAAACTCTTGTTCAGCCTGATTGGCCGCAACAGGTCGGATGTGATTTTATCAAGTTTACTTTGATCCGGCATAAATATTTTTCATTTAACCATTGTTACTTTCCAAATGTTCCGATGCTTCCGGCCGGTCAATATCCTGAAAAGGATATGACTTATTTTTAGGAGGCAGATAATATACCCTTGGCTCAGTTCCGAGTTCAGGCATCAAACGGTATCCGGCATTGTCTTCCAGAAGTTTTTGTAATCGCACGGTTTCTTTCGTCGTGCCATTGGTAACAGCATCTTCGTTCTCATCACCAAAATAATAAACACCGTTTGGACATGCCGATACGCAATAGGGCAATTTTCCTTCGCGCACCTGGTCGGCGCTGAAACAGCATTTGCTGATGGTTCCTTTACGCTGGGGCACATTCAGCTCCACATTGTATGTTTTATCCTTATCTTCTTCCTCCATTAAAGGAGTTGCCCAATTGAAAACCCGGGCACTATAAGGGCAGGCTGCAATGCAGAATCTACAACCGATGCATCTTTCATTATCAATCAGCACAATTCCGTCAGGTCTTTTAAACGTAGCGTCAACCGGGCAAACTGCAACACAGGGTGGATTATCGCAATGCTGACAGGGCTTTGCCATATAAAACGGGGGTGTGTGCTTTGATTCCTGCATCTTCAAAACATTGATATGATGCTGTTCAGGTCTCAAATGATGTGCATGCTGACATGCCGACATGCATTTACGCGCATTGCGGCACTTTGATAAATCAACCACCATCACCCAGCGTTTTCCCGCTATTCCATCACGGCCTTCCTGCTGCAGCAGCGTAAGGTCTTCCGCCTTCGTTTTTTTTACTTTGGTTGTATCATTCTTATCAATCTCCAACAGTTCGTTTTCAGCTGTAAGAACTTTTATCCGATCACCGGCCTTCTTTTTGCGGTCATAATTTATCCCGGCAAAAATAGCAGAACCCGCTAAAACAGAACCAACCCCAACAATTCCTATTTCCTGTAAGAAATCCTTTCTGGTTTTCTTTTTGGGTTTATCGTTTTTATCACTCATTGTAACAGGATATTCAGTTTTACGAACTCAAATTTATTTTTACAAATATCAAAGAAAATCTTAATAGACAGTTACCAAATAAGCTAATAAAAATCATTTTACAGAAAAAAATCTGATAATAACTGAATGAGTCAGGTGTCAATAGAAATATTCTGCAACTTATCATTGTAGCCAATTCACAAGCTCTGATAAAAAATTCAGATTCTCTGATTTGTAACGATATTGAAAAAGGATAAATATACAACAATTAATGTCAAAATAGGAAACATTGATTTGAAATAACTTTTTTGATTTTGAAATCATGATAATTTTAATATTTTTGTCCTGTAAGCAAATATTACTACTTTTCCACTTGAAAAAAATTAATACTTCAGCCACGAAATCAAAAATATGAAGCAGAAAATACCTTCAGCTATACCTAACGGAAGTCGGATTTTTGCAATTGTTTTAATGGTTTTTTGTGCCACGATGACATTGCTTGGACAGAATAATAATAAAGCCGATGACCTTCTCGGAAACTGGATTACGCCCGATAATGACGGGAAGATTGTTTTCTTCAGAAGTAGCGGAAAATACTATGGTTCCATCAGCTGGATGAAGAATCCAAACGACGAGAACGGTAAACCCAAGATAGATAAACACAACCCTGACCCTTCAAAACGCTCACAGTCATTTCAGGGGCTGATACTTTTTAAAGATTTTGAATGGAATGCCGCTGAAGGTAAATATACAGGCGGAAGTGTGTACGATGCCCGCAGCGGTAACACCTATGATTGCTATCTGAAATTAATAGAGCGCAATGTGCTTGAAATTCACGGATACATTGGTTTTTCATTCATCGGGAAATCTGAATATTTTACGCGCTGAGATTTGTCTGATGCGATTAATTCCTTTCACCACTATCTATAAATAGGAATGTCACCCCAATAAATGTACATTATTTATTAAAAACATTAAGTACATGGCAAGTCAGTTATTCAAAACGAAGTCGCTGCAGCAGCTCCAAACCGAAAGCCAGTCAGATCATGGACTGAAGAGAGCACTCACCGCCACCAACCTCACAACACTTGGCATTGGCGCCATTATCGGAGCAGGAATTTTTGTGCTCACCGGGCAGGCAGCCGCACAGTACGCCGGACCGGCAATCGTTATTTCATTTGTCATTTCAGGAATAGCCTGCGCACTTGCCGGTTTGTGCTACGCAGAGTTTGCGTCTATGATACCAATATCAGGAAGCGCATACACCTACGCATATGCGACACTTGGCGAGTTCATTGCATGGATAATCGGGTGGGATCTTATTCTGGAATATCTTTTTGCCGCATCAACCGTTTCCGTTGGCTGGGGGGGGTATGTAGTGAGTTTCCTCAACGATTTTGGTGTTCACATCCCGGCATATTTAACTGCCAGCGTTGGAACAGTACTTTATAATGTACCAAGGTTAGGATGGCTTCCCGAAACTCCTGCCCTGCTCAAAGAACTCACGGCGAACGGGCTCACACTTGATTCCGTTCCCCATGTGACCTGCATTCTCAATGTGCCCGCTATGTTTATTATTGCGGTACTTACGCTCCTGCTCGTAGTTGGAATCAAAGAGTCGGCACGCTTCAACAATATCATGGTCATCACGAAAGTGTGCGTTATTATTCTATTTATCATTATCGGTTTCATCTTTGTAAAGTCAGCGAACTGGTCACCATTCATACCCGAGAATACAGGACAGTTCGGATTCTTCGGATGGTCGGGAATATTCCGCGGTGCCGGTGTTATCTTTTTTGCCTACATTGGATTTGACGCAGTTTCCACTGCCGCACAGGAAGCCAAAAACCCACAGAAAGACATGCCTGTAGGCATTCTTGGCTCACTCACGATTTCTACCATTCTATACATTCTCGTAGCCATCGTTCTTACAGGTATGGTAAGCTACACATTATTGAATGTTGCTGACCCGATTGCAGTAGGCGTTAACGCGATGGGACCGGGAATGTTCTGGCTGCGGCCAATCATCAAAGTAGCTGCAATTGCAGGACTCAGCTCTGTAATTCTGGTTATGCTTATGGGTCAGCCCCGCATCTTTTTCTCCATGGCAAAAGACGGGCTGTTACCTCCTGTTTTTGCAAAGGTTCATCCCAAATACAAAACACCTTTTGTAAGCACCATACTCACAGGTTCGGTTGCCATGATACTCGCCGGAATTCTGCCCATTGGCCTTCTCGGAGAGCTGGTTTCAATAGGGACTTTGCTGGCATTTGTAATTGTTTGTCTGGGTATTATTGTACTGCGCAAATCAAAGCCCAATATACCGCGCCCCTTCAAAACACCTTTTGTTCCTTATGTTCCCATACTCGGAGCTCTAATATGTATTATTCAAATGGCTGCCTTGCCTTTTGACACTTGGCTCCGGCTGATAATATGGATGGCAATAGGCTTCATAATTTATTTTTTCTACGGCGTGAAGAAAAGCAAATTGAGGATTGCCGCTAAAAGCCAAGAGTCAGTAAAATAATTCAGTATAAATAATCACTGTTGTCCGGTAAAAGTTTGAAAGAAGCCGAAGCATAAGCCCGGC